>JAYEOD010000077.1:0-4907 GCA_034722575.1 Bacteroidota bacterium
ACGCTATAATGATATTGGATGCAGACAATATAATGGCTCCCAATGTACTATCTCTGATGAATGGCGCTATTAACAGCGGGTTTAGCGCTGTACAAGGACATCGTATAGCGAAAAACACAGACACTCCATTTGCACGACTCGACGCTATAAGTGAAGAGATAAATAATTGCATTTTTCGTAGAGGACACAGGGCTTTGGGAGTATCTTCGGCTCTTATTGGCTCGGGAATGGCTTTTGATTATGAATTGTATAAAACATATATGGCCACAATCGATTCGTATGGCGAAGATAAAGAACTGGAATTTAAACTATTGAAAGATGATATTAAGATTGAATTTGTTGATGAGGCCTTGATTTATGATGAGAAAGTATCTGTAACAAAAGTATTTGTCCGTCAACGTACCAGATGGTTGTTTAATCAGATTTTATACGCTCAAAAATATTTTTTTGAAGGAATAAAATTGCTTTTTACCAAAGGTAATTTCGATTTCTTTGATAAGATGTTTCAACAATTTCTGCCTCCCAGAATTCTGTTTATCGGACTAACATCTTTACTAACATTAGGTTCGTTTTTTTATAATCCTATTAATATAACATATATCTGGGGAGGTGTTTTTACTGCAACAGTAGCTGCATTTATTGTTGCAGTTCCAAAGCGTTTCTATAATATAAAAACGCTAAAAGCCGTGTGTTTACTGCCAATGGGATTTGTTTTAATGTTTAAATCGTTGATCAGATTACAGGATGCAAAAAAAGGTTTTGGAGCCACAACACATACTGTAAATAAAATAAAAAACGACAAAAAAAAGTAATTGATTTGTTATGGAGAATATCTATATAATACTAAATATTTTACAGTTGTTGGTTTTTATTTATCTGGGACTGGCAACTTTCTATCTATTTGTGTTTGCCCTAGCATCATTATTTAAGCATAAACTACCTAAACAACAGAATAGAGACAATTTAAAGTATGCTGTATTAATACCCGGATACAAAGAAGATCAGGTAATTATTGATGTTGCAAAAGAGTCATTAAAACAAAATTACCCTTCCGAATTATACGATATTATTATAATTGCTGACAGCTTTAAAAAAGAGACTCTTGCAGAGCTTAACAAACTGAATGTTAATATTATTGAAGTCTCTTTCGAGAGAAGTACTAAGTCAAAATCACTAAATCAAGCTCTTAATTTGCTTCCCGAAAATGTTTACGATGTAGCAATTGTTCTGGATGCTGATAATATAATGGAGAAGGATTTTATTAAAAAAATAAATGCCCTTTTTATTCCCGAAATAAGAGTTATTCAAGGTCATAGAATAGCAAAAAATACTAATACCTCTTTTGCTATTCTCGATGCTATTAGCGAAGAAATGAATAACAATATATTTAGAAAAGGGCATCGTAATTTAGGTTTTTCTTCCGCTTTAATTGGCTCGGCAATGGCTTTCCGCTACTCGTATTTTAAAACAATGATGGAAGATATTAATGCTGTAGGAGGTTTTGATAAACAATTGGAACTGAAAATTATTAAAAATCGTGATAAAATTGAATATCATATGGAAGCATTTGTATTAGATGAAAAAATACAAAACTCTCAAGCATTCTCTAATCAAAGAAAACGTTGGATCTCCGCTCAGCTCTATTATTTCCGAAAAGATTTTTTAATCTCTTTTTGGCATTTTTTATCAAAAGGAAATTTAGATTATTTTAATAAGGCATACCAATTTATTCAACCTCCACGAGTACTACTTTTAGGATTACTGTTTGTAATAACTTTTGCTTCATTACTGCTTAATCCGTTTCTTTATTCACTATTTTGGGGTGGAATATTATTAATGTGCATCTTAAGTTTCTTTTTTACAGTGCCAATAAGATTTTACAATATACAAACATTTAAGGCTTTTTTGTCGTTGCCAATTGGTTTCTGTTTAATGTTTATCACATTTTTTGGATTTAATAAGAAAAAACACCAAAAAAGCTTTATCCATACAGAACATACTGCAACGACAAAAGAGAATACAATAAATAAGGAATAGTTACATCCGACAAAAAATAAATCTAATTATGAAAATAGGTATTGAAGGTCAAAGATTATTCAGGACAAAGAAGCATGGAATGGACATGGTAGCTTTGGAATTAATTAAGAATCTACAAATAATAGATCATGAAAATGAATATGTTATTTTCATAAAACCAGGTGATGATCCTGAGTGCTTAAAGGAGACAAAAAATTTTAAAATTGTTGAGCTAGAGGGAGGCTCCTACCCTTTTTGGGAACAAAAAGCACTGCCAAAAGCAGCTTTTGAACAGGGATGTGATCTACTGCATTGTACTTCCAATACTGCGCCAATCAACTCTAAAGTGCCTATTATAACTACTCTGCACGATATTATATACCTCGAATCTATTAGCATCTTTAAAAAAGGAGGCTCGTGGTATCAGAAAATCGGAAATATGTATCGCCGATATATCGTTCCTAAAGTTGTTAAAAGCAGTAAAAAAATTATTACTGTCTCTAAATTCGAAAGAGACAGAATAAAAAACTTCTTTAAGTTCACTCCCGATGATAATCGTGTTGTTGCAGTATATAATGGCGTCAGCACTCATTTTAAGACTGTTACCGACAAAAATATACTTAATGATGTAAAAAACAGGTACAACTTACCTGAGCATTACTTCTTCTTTTTAGGAAATACTGATCCTAAAAAAAATACTAAAGGTGTTTTAGAGGCCTACTCTGCTTATCGCAAAGAGACCAAAAATCCATCGGAGTTAGTTATGCTCGATTTTGACCAGAAAGATCTGGAATCTCTACTCTCTCAAATTGGTGATAAAGAACTTATTAATCATATTCACCTTACGGGATATGTTATTAATACCGATCTTCCGGCTATTTACACTATGTGTGAAATATTTTTGTACCCTTCGCTGCGCGAGAGTTTTGGTATTCCAATGTTAGAGGCTATGGGATGTGGCACACCTGTTATTACGTCTAACACATCTTCTATGCCGGAGGTATCCGGAGGAGCTGCAAAAATTGTTGATCCTTATAAGCCGATAGAAATTAAAGATGCTATTATAGAGATATTAAATAATAGTGAGCTTGCTAATACACTAATAGAAAAAGGATATAAAAGAGCTGCTGAGTTTACATGGAGAGCAATGGCTGAAAACGTTTTGGAACTGTATAAAGAAATTGTGACTAATACCAAATAAGTATCAAAGCCTTATTAGTATTACAGTAAAAAATTAAGTAATTTAGAAAGAAATATTTCTGCTATGATAGAGAACCAAGATATTATCGTTTTAGGACTTCAACCCTGGGATTTAGATATTGCATTTACTTTAAAATATACTGCAATAGAGATGTCTAAAAAAAATAGAGTGCTGTTTTTAAATCCACCTTTACACCGTGGCGATTTTGTAAAACAACCTGACAATCCAAGAGTTATAGATAGAAAAGCTGTAATGAATGGTGAAAAAGATAATCTGTTTCAATATAATGATAATCTGTGGGTGTTTACTCCAAAAACAGTTATAGAGTCAATAAATTGGATTCCGGTTAGTTGCATTCACGATTTTTTTAATAAACGTAATGATAAACGTTTTGCTAATGAAGCTAAAAAAGCAATTGAAAAACTAAATTTTAAAAATTATATTCTTTTTAATGATAACTCTATGTTAATAGGTTTTTATTTTAAAGAGTTTCTAAAACCACGTTTTTCAATATATCTGCTGCGCGATGCCGTAACATTAGTCTCTTACCACGCTAAACACGGAAAACGTCTTGAGCCACAACTGATTAACAAAATGGATTTAATGGTTGCTAATAGTGATTTTTTTGCAGATTTTGGCAGAGAGTACAATAAGCACTCTTATATGATTGGTCAGGGTTGTGATTTGGATATATATAATGATGCCGATGGAGACATGACAATTCCCGACGATTTATTGGAGATAAAACAAAAACCTATTATTGGTTTTGTTGGTGCTCTTACTACAATTCGTTTGGATATAGATACTTTGGTATATATTGCTGAATCTAAACCCGAATGGTCGTTAGTTTTAGTAGGGCCCGAAGACGAAGGCTTTAAGGCTTCTAAATTACACTCTCTTAACAATGTACACTTTTTGGGTAGAAAAAATCCGCAGGAATTGCCTAACTATATTAAAGGTTTTGATGTTGCTCTAAATCCACAAATAGTAAATCAAATAACTGATATTAATTATCCTTTAAAGATAGACGAATATTTGGCAATGGGAAAACCTACTGTGGCAACACGTACCACTTTTATGAAATATTTTGAAGACTACACTTATCTCCCATCCTCGAAAGAGGAGTATGTTATTGCAATAGAAAATGCTCTATCAGATAACTCATCTGACAAAGAAAAAAAGAGAATTGCTTTTGCTAAAACTCACACATGGGAAAACTTTGTAAATAAAATTTATTCTCATATAAAAACTATTGAATCTGAAAAACAATAAACTATGATACAGGGTCGTGATATTGTTGTAACAGGATTACAAAACTATAATATTTCTATTGGTAGCAATTGTGTTAATATTGCAAAAGAATTTGCTAAACACAACCGTGTGCTGTATGTAAATTATCCACTAGATCGTATCACCTCTTTTCGAAATCCTTCTCACAAAATTGTTAAAAAACAAAAATCAGTAATAAAAGGCGAAGAGCCCTCTTTGCATAAAGCAGCAAACAATATTTGGGTTTTGGAACCTCCTGTCCTACTGGAATCTATAAGTAAAATAAAACCTGCGTGGATTTTCGACATTCTTAATAAAATCAATAATAAACGATATGCTGCTGAAATAAATAGGGTAATATCTCAACTTAATTTTAAAGATTTTATTTTATTTGAAGATGGTGATATTTACAGGAGTTTTT
>JAYEOD010000078.1:0-4905 GCA_034722575.1 Bacteroidota bacterium
TGCATCCTCAAAATTATACCCTTTCCAAGGCATAAAAGCGACCATAAGGTTACGTCCAAGGGCAAGCTCGCCATTATCAGTGGCATATCCTTCGCAAAGCACCTGACCTTTTCTAACGCTATCGCCTTTTTTAACAAGAGGTCTTTGGTTAATGCTAGTAGCTTGGTTTGTTCTTCTATTTTTAATTAGTTTGTATGATCTTACATTATCATCAAAGCTAATTAATTTATCATCATCGTCTTGATGATAGCGAATAACAACCTCTGTAGCATCAACAAATTCTACAACACCATCACCCTCTGCATTAATTAATACACGAGAATCTTCAACAACACGACTTTCAATACCAGTTCCAACAATAGGTGATTCAGGATTAAGTAGAGGTACAGCTTGACGCATCATATTAGAGCCCATCAGTGCACGGTTGGCATCATCATGTTCCAAGAAAGGGATCAAGGATGCTGCAATTGAAGCAATCTGATTAGGTGCAGAGTCGATTAGATCGACTTTTTCTCTTTCTATAATAGGATAATCGGCAAGGAAACGAGCTTTCACTTTTTCTCTTACAAAATTACCTTCTTCATCAAGAATAGTATTTGCTTGTGCAATTATTTTAGACTCCTCTTCTTCAGCACTCAAATAAATAGGTTTTCTTACATCAGCTACTTTACCGTTTACCACGTTTAAGTAAGGTGTTTCGATAAATCCTAGTTTATTAATTTTTGCATAAACACAAAGCGAAGAGATCAGACCAATATTTGGTCCTTCAGGAGTTTCGATAGTACATAAACGACCATAGTGAGTATAGTGAACATCACGAACCTCAAAACCGGCTCTTTCACGAGACAAACCACCAGGTCCTAAAGCAGAAACACGACGCTTATGAGTAACCTCACTAAGCGGATTCGTTTGATCCATGAACTGCGATAACTGGTTAGTACCAAAGAATGAATTAATAACAGAAGAGAGTGTTTTAGCATTAATCAAATCTGTTGGAGTAAACACTTCGTTATCACGCACATTCATTCTTTCACGAATAGTACGAGCCATACGAGAAAGCCCCACTCCAAATTGATTATACAGTTGCTCTCCAACTGTTCTAATACGTCTATTACTAAGGTGGTCAATATCATCTACTTCAATTTGCGCATTGATAAGACTCACCAGATACTTGATAATTGAAATAATATCCTGTTTAGTAAGGATTTTAGTTTCAGGGCTAATATCAAGTTTAAGTTTTTTATTAATTCTATAACGACCTACTTCTCCAAGATCATATCTCTTTTCGGAGAAGAATAACTTATCAATAATACCACGAGCAGTCTCTTCATCAGGAGGCTCGGCATTACGTAATTGGCGATAAATATATTCAACGGCTTCCTTTTCAGAGTTAGCGGTATCTTTTTGAAGAGTATTAAATATAATCTCATACTCATTACTTTTACCACCTTCGCGATGAACAAGAACAGATTTAATACCTGCATCAAGAATCATTTGGATATGTTGTTCTTCCAATGTAGTTTCACGGTCGATAATCACCTCTGTACGTTCAATAGAAACTACTTCACCAGTATCTTCATCAACAAAATCTTCAACCCAAGATCTAACAACACGAGCGGCAAGTTTTCTACCAACCACTTTCTTCAGGCTGGTTTTATTAACTTTTACTTCTTGAGCGAGATCAAAAATCTCTAAAATGTCTTTATCCGTTTCAAAACCTATTGCTCTTAATAATGTAGTAATAGGAAGTTTTTTCTTCCTGTCGATGTATGCATACATCACATTATTAATATCAGTTGTAAACTCCATCCAAGACCCTTTAAAAGGGATTATTCTTGCAGAGAAAAGCTGAGTACCATTAGCGTGGTAGCTAGTACCAAAAAACACTCCTGGAGAACGGTGTAGCTGAGAAACAACAACACGTTCGGCACCATTAACAATAAAAGTACCACGAGGAGTCATATAAGGAATCATACCAAGATAAACATCCTGTATAATTGTCTCAAAATCTTCATGTTCAGGATCTGTACAATAAAGCTTTAATTTAGCTTTTAAAGGTACACTATGAGTAAGACCGCGATCAATACTCTCGTCAATAGAGTAACGAGGTGGATCTACAAAATAGTCGAGAAACTCCAGCACGAAATTATTACGTGCATCGGTAATAGGGAAATTCTCGGCAAAAACTTTGTACAATCCTTCATTCTCTCTCTCCTCAGGATTAGTTTCTAACTGAAAAAAATTCTGAAACGACTTTAATTGAATATCAAGAAAATCAGGATATTCAATTTTTATTTGTGTCGAAGCAAAACTGATTCTTTTTGATTTATTTATAGCCAAGGTCGTAAAATTTTAATTTCAAGCAAAAAAAGCGAATTATTCTAAACACAAATAAGAAATAGCCCTCATTATCAATCGTACGACTAATAAGAGGCTATTTCCTATAAAAAAATATGGTGTAAAATTACTTAATCTCTACTTCAGCACCAACTTCTTCTAATTGTGATTTTAAACCTTCAGCTTCGTCTTTAGAAACCGCTTCTTTTACAGGAGCCGGAGCACCATCAACTAAAGCTTTTGCTTCTTTAAGACCTAAACTTGTAAGTTCTTTAACAAGTTTAACTACTTTTAACTTAGATGATCCTGCTACTTTAAGGATCACATCGAATTCGGTTTGCTCTTCAACTACTTCAGCAGCTGCTCCACCACCAGCTGCAACTGAAACAGCTGCTGCAGGTTCGATACCGTATTCTTCTTTTAAAATTTCAGCTAATTCGTTAACTTCTTTTACAGTTAAGTTAACTAATTGTTCTGCAAACTCTTTTAAATCTGCCATGCTATTGTGTATTTAAATGTTATACAATTTTCTATTAACTACTTTTTTTACAAATAAATATATTTGCTACTCTGCTTTCTCGGCTAATGTTTTAAGCACACCAGTAAGGATACCTCCTCCTGATTGTAGTGCTGAAACAACATTTTTGGCTGGAGATTGTAGTGCTGCCACCACATCTGCGATAAGTTCGTTTTTCGACTTAATATTTGTCAACATTTCTAACTTATCATCACCAATATAAGTTGTTTCTTCAATATAAGCTCCTTTGATTAGCGGTTTATCAAAGTTTTTACGAAATTCTTTGATAACTTTTGCAGGGAGATTACCAGTTTCGGTAAACATTATCGCTGTTGACCCTTGCAAAGTTCCGGCTAATTCTTCAAGATCTTTATTTGACTTATCCATTGCTTTCTTAAGCAACATGTTCTTAACCACAATTAATTGAATATTTTTCTTAAAACATTCACGTCTTAATCCACTTGTAGCTACTGCATTCAATCCAGAAGCATCAACAAGATACAAATATTCATTTTCATTTAATTGTTTAGTCAAGCCTTCGATAACTCGCGTTTTTTCTTCTCTAGTCATAATTGTCTTGATTGAATAATCAGAAGAATAATACTAACCAAAGTACTATTATTTACTAACAGACTTTGGATCAATCTTAATACCCGGGCTCATAGTACTTGAGATGTATATTGACATCACATAAGTACCTTTAGCTGCAGAAGGTTTTAGTTTATAAATAGCATCAACTATTTCCATGCAATTATCTTCAAGTTTCTCTTTATCAAAAGAGACTTTTCCAAAAGAGGCATGAATAATACCAAATTTATCAACCTTAAAATCTACTTTACCAGCTTTCACCTCATTAATGGCTTTAGCCACATCCATAGTAACTGTACCAGTTTTAGGATTAGGCATTAAACCACGGGGTCCTAAGACACGTCCTAAAGGTCCTACTTTCGGCATCACGCTTGGCATGGTAATTACTACATCCATATCAAGCCAACCACCTTTGATTTTATCGATATACTCGTCTAAACCAACATAATCCGCACCAGCATCCTTAGCCTCTTGTTCTTTATCAGGAGTACAAAGAACTAAAACTTTCTTTGTTTTTCCTGTTCCATGAGGTAAAGTTACAGAACCACGAACCATTTGGTTAGCTTTTCTAGGATCAACTCCTAAACGTACATCAATATCTACTGAAGAATCAAATTTAGTAGTTGTGATTTCCTTAACCAATGCCACGGCGTCTTTAAGACTGTATGCCTTTTCTCTGTCAATTTTCTCAATTGCCGCTTTTCTACTTTTTGTCAGCTTAGTCATACTATCACATTTTGATCATTAACATAAAATAACCGTATGCTTATCATACAGTTAATTAATTGTTTTCGAATGGCGCTTTTCCTTTAACAGTCACGCCCATACTACGAGCAGTACCTGCCACCATTCTCATAGCTGATTCAACAGTAAAGGCATTTAAGTCAGGCATTTTTGCTTCAGCAATACCTTTCACCTGATCCCATGTAATTGAAGCAACTTTAACTCGATTAGGTTCTCCCGAACCTTTTTTAAGTTTTGCAATTTCAAGAATTTGAACAGGGACAGGAGGTAACTTCGTAACAAAGCTAAATGACTTATCTTTATAAACAGTGATTACAACAGGAACAACTTTACCAGCCATTTCCTGAGTACGCGCATTAAACTGCTTACAAAATTCCATTATATTCAATCCCTTGGCACCAAGCGCTGGACCAACGGGAGGTGATGGATTTGCTGCACCGCCTTTAATCTGCAACTTAACTATTCCACCTACTTCTTTTGCCATTGTACTAATTGATTTAAGATTCTACTTTTACGTTAATTCTAATTGAATCACTCTTTTTCTACCTGCATAAATCCAAGTTCAAGAGGAGTTTTTCTACCAAAGATTTTAACCATAACCTTTAGTTTTCTTTTACTCTCATTAATCTCTTCAATAACACCTGTAAAATCATTAAAAGGTCCGTCAATTACTTTCACTGTTTCACCAATAATATAAGGAATATTCACTTCCTCCCCTT
>JAYEOD010000079.1:0-4900 GCA_034722575.1 Bacteroidota bacterium
TGATAATGCGTTTGAGGAGAAAGAGTATATAGCAAATTTCACCTTTTCGGATGGCTATATTAGTGAGTCTGTAGAAAATATTGGTTTTAGAATAAAAGGAAATACTTCTGTCTCTTCGCAAAAAAAATCTTTCCGCATCTCTTTTAATTCTTTCGAATCGGGACGAAAATTTTATGGTGTTGAAAAAATGAATTTAAATGGCGAGCATAACGACCCTTCTGTTATTCGCGCAAAATTGGCAATGGATTTGTATCGCGAAATGGGGGTTCCGGCACCGCGTACTAATCACTATTTGCTTTATATTAATGATGAATTTTATGGCGTTTATATTAATGTAGAGCATATTGATGAGGTTTTTGTGAAATCGCGTTTTGGCAATAATAATGGTAATTTATATAAATGTAGCTATGGCGCCGACTTGGCTTATAGCGATGATAATCCCGATAGCTATAAAATAGAAAATAGTAGCGGTAGAATTTATGAATTGAAAATAAATAAATTTGCGGATGACTACACCGATTTGCGTGATTTTATCAAGATACTGGAAGAGGCTGATAACTCTTCGCTGCGTTGTGCTTTAGATACTATTTTTAATGTACAGCAATATCTTAAAATAATGGCAGTGGATATATTTGTTGGTCATTGGGATGGTTATCTTTATAATAAGAATAACTATTATCTCTACCATAATAATGTTACCGGAAAAATTGAATTTATCCCTTACGATGTTGACAATACTTTTGGTGTAGATTGGTCTGGAGTATCTTGGGCTGAGAGGAATTTGTATAATTGGTCGCAAGGTGGTGGCGAATCGCGTAAGCTGTACGAAAGATTGATGGAGGTGGATAAATTCCGCAATCAGTTTTCGTTTTATATGGATAAACTTATTAATGAAGTAGCCACATCTGAAATTCTTTTTGAAAAAATTGATATTATAAAAGATGGTATCAGACCATTTGTCGAGTTAGATCCTTATTATGCTTTAGATTATGGATTTACTTTACAGGATTTTGATGATTCTTATACCGAGGCTTTAGGCGAACATGTTAAATATGGTTTAAAGCCATATATCTCACAACGCATCGCATCTGCGGAAGCGCAGCTCGAAGAATATTCTATGAATCCTATTGTGAATTATGTTCAAAATAATCATCCGCGATTATATGAAGAGCTTGTTATTAAAGCTTTTGTAGAGGATAGTGAGAGTGGAAATGTTTTTGCTGAGGTTTTTGTGGATGGAGATTTTTATGCTGATGTGATGATGTATGACGATGGAGTACATAATGATGGTGAAGCCGGTGATTTGTTTTATGGATGCAGTTTAGAGCCTTTTTTAACTGTAACTAATATCGAATATCAAATATACAGCTCCTCTGCTCCATCACAAAAATATCCTTGTAAACCAATAAAGGTAAGTATTGCCGAGGATGATTCTCCTGAGCTGTATATTAATGAGTTTATGGCTTCTAATTCAGAATATATTACTGATGAATATGGGGAGTATGATGACTGGTTTGAAATTTTTAATGGCGATGATCATGCTATTTGGCTTGGTGATAAATATGCTTCGGATCATTTTGATAATCCCGATAAATTTAAACTCCCTGATTTTATGTTAGAATCGGGAAGTCATGTTGTTATTTGGGCTGACGAAGATGGTGGCGATCAAGGTGAATTTCATGCCTCTTTTAAATTGAAAAAATCAGGCGAACAGATTGCTCTATTTGATAGAGAATCTTTAGAATTTCCTGTGATAGATAGTTATATATATTCTGAGCAAACTACCGATATCTCTTTCGGACGACTTCCGGATGGTGGCTCTAATTGGTCCTTTATGGATATTATTACTCCCGGTTCGCGTAATACCGCCGAAGGTATTCCTGAGAATATTGCGGATAATAGTTTTGTGGTTTATCCTAATCCTGCTTCGGGTGGTTTTGTTTATTTTAACGAATATCAGGATGTCACCCTTTACAGCTCCATCGGACAATTGCTTTTAAAGGTCGAGAATACCAGAAAAATTGATGTCTCACAGCTCTCTTCGGGATTGTATATCATAATTAATGCGGAAGGTAGGAGAAGTAAATTGATTGTAAGATAAGTTGAGGTTTTCTCCTTCGCTTTCGTTTCGGAGGAAAGGGAGATTGAAAATTATAAAAATAAATTATATGAAAAAGATATTAGGGGTTTTATTTATAGTGATAGTAGTAGCTTCCTGCTCAGCGCCGAAGCTTGACTTTACTGTTGCACAGAAATCGGAAATTGTTGGTACAGCATCTCCTGTAAAACTTAATACAGGAGAAACAGTAATTCTTTTGCAGGATTATATTAACCATCCCGAAAAAATTACTTCGGTAACAGTAGATAACGGACTTGATTTGAAATATGATAAAGCGGCTCAAACTGTTACTGTTATTGCTACACCCGACATGAAAAGTTATGCAAATCTTACAATATCGATTGATGATATTAAGTATAACGTCCTGTTAAAGAAATCGGAAAAGAGAGTTGTGAATTATAGCTTCTCATCCGAAAAGGAGATAAAAACAATATCTATTGCCGGCGATATGAATAACTGGAAAGAGGGTGAAACAACTTTGGAAAAGAACAGTGATGGAGTTTGGCAAACCAAAATGGTATTGAACCCGGGGGCGTATCAGTATCAGGTTGTTATGGATGGTAAATGGATGCTTGATTCGGATAATAAAAACATTGTAGATAATGGCATGGGAGGCGAAAATTCTTTACTGACAGTGAAAGGTGCTGATGAAGAGAAACTTCCAAGGCTATTTACTATGCCTGCAAATCCATTTGAGGTGAAAGTTGGTATTGAGAATAGTGTTAAGGATGTAATTGTTTACTGGAATAATTTTAAACTTAGTAGCGATTTTATTAATAGGGAGCATAACCATTTTGTTGTAAAAATTCCTAATCAAGCAAAAAGTATGAAACGTTCTTATATTAGAGTATGGGCGAGCAATGATGAGGGAGTTTCAAATAGCCTGTTTGTTCCTCTCGAAAGTGGAGATGTTTTGCTAAATGCAGATAGTGTGACTCGTAGCGACAAGCATGCGTTTATTATGTATTTTTTGATGGTGGATAGGTTTTTTAATGGGAATGAAGAGAATGACGAACCACTTAATACTCACGAAGTGCTTCCTATTGCCGATTATCTTGGTGGTGATATTGCCGGTGTTTCCGAAAAAATTGATGATGGATATTTTGAGTGGCTTGGTGTAAATACTATTTGGTTGTCGCCAATTACCCAAAACCCTACGGGAGCTTATGGTTTGTGGAAAACTCCCCGAACTAAGTTTAGTGCATATCATGGCTATTGGCCAATTTCAAATACTAAAGTAGATTATAGGTTTGGCACAGATGAAGAGCTGCATACATTTGTTGATAAGGCTCACGATAATGGTATGAATGTGTTGTTGGATTATGTGGCAAATCATGTTCACGAAAATCATCCTGTATATATAAATCATCCCGATTGGGCTACCGACTTGTATCTTCCCGATGGTACTATGAATACTGAGAAATGGGATTCGCATCGTCTTACAACTTGGTTCGATACCTTTTTGCCTACTTTAGATTTAAGAAAAAAAGAGGTGCGAGAAGCAATGGTCGATTCTGCAGTTTATTGGGTAGAGGAGTTTAATATTGATGGTTTTCGTCACGATGCCACAAAACACATCCCTGAGTCGTTTTGGCGTTTGCTAACACGTCGTTTAAAGGAAAAAGTGATAATTCCTGAAGATAAAACACTTTATCAGATTGGCGAAACATATGGTAGTCACGAACTGATAGATAGCTATATTGGTACAGGAATGGTTGATGGGCAGTTTAATTTTAATATGTACGATGCTGCAAAAAATGCTTTTGCAAAAAATGATGGCTCGTTAGTGTTATTGGCTGATGAAATGAATCAGAGTTTTAAGACTTATGGTTATCATAACTTAATGGGATATATAACCGGAAATCAAGATAAAGGACGATTTATCTCCTATGCCGGTGGTGATTTAAAATTTGATGAGGATGCAAAACTTGCAGGTTGGACTCGCAATATTGGTGTTGGTAATAAAGTGGGATACAAGCGTTTAGCCAGTATGATGGCGTTTAATATGACTATTCCGGGAGTTCCGGTAATTTATTATGGCGATGAGTTTGGAATGCCCGGTGGCAACGATCCGGATAACCGTCGCATGATGCGTTTCGAGAATCTTAATGATAATGAAAAAGTATTGCTGATAACTACACAACAGTTAGTTCATCTACGTAAGTCGCATTTAGAACTGATTTATGGGGATACTAAAATTCTTAAGAGCGAAAAGAATGTTTTAGCATATCTGCGTTCCTATTTTGGAAAAAACGCAGTTGTTGTGTTTAATAATTCTAACTTGGAAAAAGAGATAGAACTTGAATTACCGACATATGCTAATAATGATTTGACAAGTGCTTTTGGACAAACATCCGTGAAAACGAAAACAGGAATGAAGATTAAATTAGCCCCTAACTCTTTCGAAATATTTTTTAATTAGTGTTTGTCCATAATGTCTGCTCTCTTCGTTATTCTTGTCTTAAAAATCGGGGGTTTACTACAGTAAACTCCCAGGGAAATCGCCTTTAGAGATTGTTGTCTAACACGAACTTATGCTTTGCAAAGAGAAGAATAATATGTTTTTGGTATTACTGTAAGCCTTGATTTTTCCGTCTCTTTTTATCAAGAAAAAGGGACAATGTTTTTGAAAAAAAACAAAGAAAAACTGAATTAATTACGAATGGCGAATTACGAATTACTAATGGCGAATTACGAATGGCGAATGAAAAATTGAATGAATAAACAAATCGACAAAGAAAACATTATGTTAATAGAAATCTTAATGCCTTGATGTCAAGG
>JAYEOD010000080.1:0-4900 GCA_034722575.1 Bacteroidota bacterium
TCATAATTTTTGGACAAACCGGATAGATGAGTTTGTGAGTGATTTTAAAATAGATACTCTTCATGTTCACGATTTGTATATGGCAAAATCGGGTGGCGCAGTAAAACAAAAGCATGATATTAAGCTGGTTGTCGATCTGCACGAGAATTATCCTGCTGCCGTTTATGGCTATAAGTGGGCTGTAAAATTCCCGAATTGTTTATTTACAATGCCATGGAAATGGGCTTCTTTTGAGAAAAAGTATTTGAAATATGCCGATAAAATTGTTGTGCTGAGCGAAAACTTTAAAAAGAGTTTGGCTGAAAAATATTCTTATCTTAAAGAAAATCAATTTGCGATATATTCTAATGTACCTGATATTGACAGATTACTTTCGTATCCGATTGATAAAAACATCCTGCCAAAGAAAAAAGATGAGAAAATAATATTTTATTTCGGATTTATTGCTGCCCGGCGTGGTGTGTTTACAGCTTTTGAAGCATTGAGATTGTTACTAAAAAGAGGTGTAAAAGTTCGTCTTGTGGTGATAGGCCCGGTTGATAAAGCGGAAAAATCTCGATTTGATAAATATTTGAATGACGCAGAGCTAAAGCAATCTATTACTTTTTTTTCGTGGAAAGATTTAAGCGATTTACCTTCGTTGGTAGTAGCAAGCGATGTATGTGTGTCGCCAATAGTAAAAAATGCACAACACGAATCGGGAGTGGCTAATAAGGTTTTTCAGTATATGCTTTTCGAGCGCCCGATAGTAGTTTCTGATTGTAAGCCACAGGTTGATGTGGTTAATGAAGCCAATTGTGGCGCAGTATTCGAGAGCGAAAACATTGTTAATTTAGCAGATGTATTACAAAAAATTATCTCTAACCCCGAAGAGTCAAAAAAAATGGGAGAGAGAGGTAGGAAGTTGATTTTTGAGAAGTATAATCTGAAATTAATGGGACAGAATTTAGTAGAAATGTATAGCAGTTTATCATGAGTATAATAAAAAAAATACAGGGTTTATCGCTTGAGGATATAAAATGGCTTTTGGAATTTGGGAAACCGAATAAACAAACTACTATATATAATCTCCGAAAAAATTCTTTCAAAGGGTTAAAGCCTCCTGTGTTTTTTTTGTCGACAGGGCGATGTGGAACAAAATGGTTTTCGGAGGTGATGAAGCACGATAAATCGTCGAAAGTGTTGCATAGCCCGTATCCTGTTTTGGCTGTACAGAGTAAACTGGCTTACGAAATACTATCTGATAAAAAAGCGATTGATAAAGTGAAAATCGACTTGCTGAAAGAAATTATTCTTACAGCACGCGAAAATCATCTGCGTTATAGTTATAAGACCGACAGAAGAATTATTGAGACAAATAATTATATCACTTTTTTTGCTCCTGTGTTAGCAGAGCTTTTTCCACAAGCAAAATTCGTTCATCTTGTTCGTCATCCTGCCGAATTTGTTCGGTCGGGATTAAGAAGAGATTATTATACCAATTCTGCCAATGATATTAAAAGGATTATTCCTTCCGGAATTTCTGCAGCAGAGTGGCAAGAGTGTAGCCGTATCGAAAAAATCAGCCATCTGTGGAGCGAGACAAACAGCTTTGTTGAGAAAATGAAAAGTGATTATCCTTCGCAGTTTTATACCTTCTCTTTTGCCGATTTTGATACTGATGATGTGCAAAAAATGTTCGGTTTTATTGGTGTTGATGTCTCTGATAAAGTAGTAGCGTCAAATATTAATAAACCGGTTAATGCGCAAAATCATGGCAATGTGCAACTTTTTTCTGATTGGAATTCTGAAGATAAAGCTAAGCTGGTTTCTATTTGTGGTAAACAGGCAAAAAAATATGGTTTTAAGATATGATTAATATATTTAAAATTGGGATAATAGGAAATTCGGTTGCACTGCGTAACAGACCTGCTGAGGCTATTCCGTACAATAAAAATTATGGCGCGCTATTGCAGCAATCATTGCAAAATGAGGTGCCTGATAGTGTTGTTGAGGTTAAGAATATGGCATTGGGACGGGCTACAATTTTGGATATAGAAAAAAATATTGATAATATAATAAACTATTTTCCTGATATTTTTATTATTAATATCGGCGTTGTAGGTGCTTCTACGCGCGAAATTCCTCTTTGGTATTCGGATGCTATACAACGCAATAGTAAAAATATTTTTTCTTATCAAATGGCTGCTCTGCATCATTTTGTGATGAAGAAAAATCGCTCTCTATTTGTGAAATTGCGAGGAAAAAGAACATGGATATCTGAAAAAGTTTTTGAAAAAAAATATCAGTGGTTGGTTGAGTTTATCCGTAAAGAGACTAATGCAAGTATAATAGCCATTACAATAAATTCCGGTAACAATAGGCTGGAAGCCGCTATCCCCGGAAGTAGAAAAAATTACTCCTCTTACAACAAGATTATCTCTGAGATAGCTGAAAAGAATAATTTCCCTGTTATTGATGTCTCTGACTTGATCTCTGAAAAACATTTTCCCGATGGTGTTCATTATAATAGCGCAGGACATAAAATTGTTGCGCAACGTTTACTTTCGTTAGTAAAAAAGATTTTAGAAGAGAGGAAAGCTGTTTGATGACTTATCTAGATAGCAATAAAATAGCGTATGTGTTGTTTCACCTGATGCAGCATTTGGAGATTGATACCGAGCTGCGCAGCCGGTTTTGTTTTATTAATAATGGTGAAGTATCCGGCGATGAAAAAAATAAAATTATTTTCCCTTTATCAGATAAAAATCTTTGTAAAAAAGATATTATAACCATCAATAATATTCCTGTTTTGTTTCCCTTGTCGGATGCGAGGGGTTTTTATCATTTTAATGGCAACACTCTTATTTTTAATCACGATATATTAAAATCGGCTTTTTATCTCCTTTCCGGATACCAAGAGCATAAGAGTACTGACTTAGATCGTTTTAATCGCTATAAATACGATGCTTCTATCCAAAAAGAGTTGGGTATAATTACTAAGCCGATTGTTAATTATTATTTCGAGATTTTAATTGAAGGGATAATGCTTTTTTGCGAAAAGAATACTATATCCTGCAAAAGAAAAAAAAGCTCTTTTTCGTTTGTGCTTTCGCATGATGTGGATAATATAGATTATTATACAGTAAATAATGTGCTGTATAAAGTAAAAGAGATTGTTGGAGCTGCTCCTAGTGCTTTTCGCATCACCGTAAGGATAAAACAGTTTTTTAAAGGTGTTTTCGAGTTGTTAAAATTCTCGAAAAAAAATAATCCTACTTGGAATTTTGATTACTTGCGAAAAGTAGAAAAGAGAAACGGTTTTAAATCGACATTTTATTTCTTAGATAAAGATTTAAAACATCAGGATTCATATTACGATTTGCAGGAGCCGCGTATGGTGAAGTTGATGAATGATTTGCATAACGACGGCTGTGAGATAGGGTTGCATGGCACGTGTCGCTCTTCTGTAGAGTATCGTTTTATGAAGCTGATTTGCGATAAAATTAATGCCGTCATCCCCGAAAAGGTGGTGGGCATACGACAGCATCGCTTGATGTATAAAAATCCTCAAACTTTACTTATTCATCAAAAAACAGGATTGAAATACGATTCTTCTTTGTTGTTTGCCGAGCACGAAGGATTTAGGAATTCCTATTGTCATCCTTTTAGAATTTATAATTTTACAGAAGATAAAATGTCGGATGTATGGGAAATTCCTTTGAATATTATGGATGGAACGCTGTTTGGATACAGAAAACTTAGTTTTGCTGAAGCAAAAAAATCGGTTAAACAGATATTGCGAGAGGTAAAGAAATTTGATGGCGTATTCAGTTTGCTGTGGCATAACGATTTTTTTGATGAAGAGAGATATCCTAAAATCAAGATGTTTTATGAAGAGATATTATCAGAGATTAAAAAAAGCGGCTCGAAATCGAAAACCGGAAAAGAGATAGTGATAGAAATAGAAAAAAATGCTTGATAAATTACGACATACAGTAAAACATACTGTGATATATAGTATTGGAAATATTAGTACCAAACTGATTGGACTGATATTATTACCATTATATACCGGGTTTTTGACTACTGCCGAATATGGAATGCTGTCGATATTAGAGGTTACGAGTACGTTTTTAGTGGCTTCGGTTGGCTTTAGACTTTCGACAGCTATGATGCGGTGGTATGCGGTGGAAAAAGATGTTAAGAGACAAAAAAATATTGTCTTAAATAGTTATCTCGCAACGTTTTTGATTGCCGTGCTGTTTTTGTTAATTGTACTTCCTTTTAATAAACAGGCTTCGATACTGTTTTTTGAACATACTCGGTTTGCCAATTATTTTACTATCCTTTTCGGATGGGTGGTTTTGGAGATTATTAATCGTGTAACAATGGATTTGATTCGCTTGCACGAGAAATCTATCTTTTTTATCACTATAATGATAGTGAAATTTATCTCTATTTTGTTGTTGAATATACTTTTTGTAGCGCAATGGGGATATGGTGTAGAAGGAATTATTCTTAGTCAATTGCTAGGTAATTTGTTGGTGCTTTTGATAACAAGTGTGTTTATAGCAAAAAATGTTATCGGTGGAAAACCCGATATAAAATTGTTTCGCGAGATGGTTAGCTATGGTTTTCCATTAATATTTTCTACCGTGTCGATGATGGTATTAACTCTTAGCGATAGGTATCTGTTAAAAGAACTTGCAGATTATTCGAGTGTGGGTATTTATAGCTTGGCATATAAACTCGCCGGTGTGATAAATATTTTTGTGATACAATCGTTTCAGCTTGGTTTTTTGCCCGTGGCATATAAGATGTTTGAAAAAGAGGGCGCTAAAGAGTTTTTTGCCAAAGTATTAACCTATTTGGTTCTGATACTGTTTTTAGTGGCTTTTCTGGTCTCTTTTTTCTCGAA
>JAYEOD010000081.1:0-4897 GCA_034722575.1 Bacteroidota bacterium
AGCTTCCCGGTCTCTCTAATGCTTCGCTGCGAGCTGAATAACATTTTTCTGAATGCCAATCCAACTCATCACTTATTTTTATCAATACAGTTGCAAACCTTTAAGGTTTATCGAAATCCTGCCGGTTGTTAACTCATATAATCATTCTCGTGTGTGTTAAAAATTGCTTAACATGGGCGTTTCATCTAATTAAACTATTTTTTTTGATCCAATGAAACGAGCCATACTAAAACTTTTAATACACACGACAATGATTATAAAGGCGACTTCCATCCGACCAAAATATAAAATTATAAACGGATGAAATAAATTATGTTATATCTTACTCATTCAATCAATTGCATCGAAGATGCCTCAATCAATCAATCAATCAATCAACCTTATCCTCAACCTCAATCTTCTTTGTCCTCCGAAGCTTCAGCGAAGGTGGAAGCCTTAACCTCAGTCTGAATCGCCATTATAATCATTCTCGTGTGTATTTAATTCTCAAAGAAACTCTCTTACCAAATCTAATAAAAAATAACTAATAAACAAAAAACACAGTCTTATTAACTCATCTTAAAATTAAAATAACATGAGTTAACAAAATTATTTTTCAAAAATAAAGCTCTCTTTTACATAGAAATTGCAATCGTTTGCGTCTTTAAATATTATTTAAGAGTATTTTCAGTACTCTTTTTTGAATAAAACTGTAGTATCTTTGTCACAAATTAAAACAGAATATAATTTCATTAAAACACATTTATTATGAGTAACATTAAAATTGGAATTAACGGGTTTGGACGAATTGGACGTAATGTATTTAAAATTGCATTAGAAAAAGGGAATATGGATGTTGTTGGTATCAATGATTTGACTGACACTAAAACTTTGGCGCACCTATTAAAATATGATTCTACTCAAGGTAAATTTAATGGTACTGTTGAGCATGATGAGAATGGAATTATTGTTAATGGTGTTAAAATAAAAGTTTCTGCAGAGAGACAACCCATAAATATTCCTTGGGAATCTGCTCCTGATGTTGTGATTGAAGCAACCGGTATTTTCCGTGAAAAAGAGAGTGCAAAAGGTGGTTATGGCGATCACTTAAAGAATGGTGCTAAAAAAGTTATTCTTACTGTTCCTGCAAAAGATGAAATTGATAATATGATTGTATTAGGTGTTAATGATGACGACTTAAGAGAGTCGGATGAAACAGTATCTAATGCTTCATGTACTACAAACTGTTTAGCTCCTGTTGCTAAGGTGTTAAGTGATAAATTTGGTATTGAGAATGGTTTAATGACAACTATTCACTCTTATACTAACGATCAGGCTATATTAGATGCTCCGCACTCTGATTTACGTCGTGCTCGTTCTGCTGCTGTTTCGCAAATACCTACCACTACAGGTGCCGCAAAAGCTGTTGGAAAAGTTATTCCTGAGCTTGATGGTATTCTTGATGGTATGGCGGTTCGTGTTCCTACACCAACAGGTTCTATTGTTGACTTTGTTGCTAATCTTAAAACAGAAGCTACTGTAGAAGAGATTAATGCTGCAATGAAAGAGGCTGCTGAAGGACCGATGAAAGGTATTCTTGAGTATTGCGAAGATCCTATTGTTTCTGTTGATATAATACACAACTCACACTCTTCGATTTTTGATGCTCAAAGCACTATGGTAGTTGGAAAAACTGTTAAAATTCTTTCGTGGTACGATAATGAGTGGGGTTACTCATACCGAGTTGCTGATTTGATTGAAAAACTTTCAAAATAATTAGTTGACACAGGTTTGTTTCATCGAATTGATCGAATTAAACGAATTTTTAGGTTGTTGATAAAATTAAAGTCCGTATCTTGCGAGAGACGGACTTTTTTGGTTTAAGACTCCTGTTTCTGTAAACAGATGAGATTTTATCTGATTTGAAATTGACAAATTGAAGCCTTTAATTTTTTTCTAATCTCTCTGCAAATGAATCTCCGGCACACCACCTCCTAATTCATAAAATTCTGTTAACGGACTATAATTTTTAATCTTGGATTTTAAAACCTATTTGCTTTCTTGGTTTTGTATTCTCTTGCTTTTCAATAAGTTCATCAAGATAAGTAAAGACTAATTCTATGTTTATATCATGATTTGCTAACCTCTTTTTAATCCCCTCTATTTCATCCGTTTATAATTTGTTTGCCCTGATACCAGTGCATTAAGATTTCTATTTAACATAATATTTTTCTTTGTTTTTTTCAAAAACATTGTCCCTTTTTCTTGATAAAAAGGGACGGAAAAATCAAGGCTTACAGTAATACCAAAAACATATTAAAATGAGCGATAAAAATCGTTTCTTTTTCTCTTATTCTTTGTTTAAAAATAATTACGTAGCTAAGGCTATGGAATGATTTTTAAACGCGAATAAGAAAAAAATAATTCAATTTTTTTATCGATCATTTTAACACGTATTTGGTATAAAATATTATTCTTCTCTTTGCAAAGCATAAGTTCGGCCGGGTGATCCTCGAACAAGTTCTCAGCTTCCCGGTCTCTCTAATGCTTCGCTTCGAGCTGAATAACATTTTTCTGAATGCCAATCCAACTCATTACTTATTTTTATCAAATCCTGCCGGCTGTTAACTCATATAATCATTGTAGTGTGTATTAAAGGTTTTAGTTTGACAGCATTAAAACTCCATGTTCTGTAAATGCGTAAGGAGGATATTTTGCGTGCTGTCCTCTCTTTAAGGTCACAATTTGTGACCTTAAAGATTTGTATTCTTCTGCGGTCAACTTAAATACATATCGTTCAGGAAACCGTCCTGTATTTCTTTTGACTTGTTGATTCAAAACTTTTGTTTCTACCTGATAAAGTTCTGCCAAGTCATTGGATAGCATGACTTTTTGATTCCTAACAACAAAAATCTTATTCATTATAACTTCTTCAGGTATTGCTATTTTATCATTTTTTCTCTCGCTCATTTTCCTGCAATTTTATTTCACAAAAATAATTATTTAAAATTTATGGACTCTATAAAATCGTCACAACAAAGGCAGACACTCCAGTTACGCTTGATGCATTGATTCGAGACTTTAAAAATAAACAGGCATACACCTCTAAATATAAAAAGTCTGGCGTTGTCCAGACTTTTTCACATTTAATCAAAGTATATTAGTCATATAAGAATTTCACAAAACCGCCTCTATTCCAGTAATAAGCTTTGCTTTTACTTTCCCTCAAGTCATCGACTATTATTCCGTCAAAAGGTACTTTGACCGTTTCGTCAATAGCCTCCCAATTACCCTTAGGTTCAATTGCAATTTTAAGTTCAGTAATTTCACCTTCCCAGATTCCAAAACAATCAATCAAGTAATGTTCAACTTTATTATTGACTATGCTAAAGAAAAAAAGACAAACCTTATTATTATCATCTCTCAGAAGCAATGCATAATCATTAACTGCATCTCCATTAAAGTCAGAAATACAACAAAATGACTGCTCTTTAATCTTCTGTAAACAATACGTATTGCTATTTACATCAAACTTCTCAATAAAATTATAATCAGACAAAGAATCTTGTACGTAATGATATAGGATACTTGAAGCATCATTGTAATCTATACTACCTTTGGGAATTTGTCCTTGGCATTGTTGAAATGCAATTAATAATATAAAAGCTAGTCGCATAGTATTACTTTTTTATATAAGTTAAATGTCCATGATGCCCATGCCCTCCAATCTTCTTTCCATTAACGTTCATAGGGTAAATTGTAGTCTTTATATTACCTGTAGCTCCTGAACGTATCTTAAAACTCCAAACATTCTTTTGATTAGAAATGTAATTCTTTGTAAAACCCCACTCTCCAGCCTTTTTAAGAAAATAGCCATTATTCCAAGCGTTAAATTTCTTATCATTCGCATATCCCTGATAACTTTGACCATCTTTATCTAGATATCGGTAATCTACACATACTCCTGAATAACCATTAGGACCTCCGTGTGTTTTATGGTCTCCGCCTGGTGCTGTACCATCTGCGGCAGACATATCCCCCAAGTCCACATTAAGACCGTCTTGTTCATTAGTCATTTCAGCTGTAAGGCCAAATAATGCTGCTGCCGCACCAGATTTCAAATAGTGGTCACCCCCTTCATCTTCGGTGCCATAACGTCCAAAACCATCACCACTTGCAGGGAATTTCACCAAACCATCATCATTAATATCTAACGTTGTTGTAGTTGTATTATCACCGTTTACAACAACAAACGTATGACTTTCACTGTCCTTAACCGTAATTCTATCTATTGTCTGATTTCCGATATTTATGTTAAGGGTATCTAGCCCCATGTAATCCATAAATACAATAGGATTGTTAGCTGCATAAACAAAACCAGATTGGGTATGATTCTTTTCTGTTAAAGGGTCTAAAGCATGAAATCGAGCGATTTTCGCATCATAAAACCTAGCTCCATAATCGTACCAATCCAAATTAAAATCTTCGTGGAGTTCTTTTCCGTTGTAGAGATATTTATTTTCGGGAGCAATTTCCTCGGAATGAGATAGTCCTTCCATCTTCATACCGAAGGGATAGTAACTATTATCTTGCAAAAGATGACCGTCTTCATGAATAACCACCCTAGTATTACCAAGGTGGTCTTTTAGGAAATACTCGTAAACCGGACGATCATCTCTCATTACAATTCTGCCCTCTTCCATAAGAATAAACGAGAGTTCTTTATCCTCATATACAAACGACCCGGCATAATCTACTGCCTCGCCTAACGCGTGATCCTGCTCGATTATTTTACACAATTTATTCCCAACAGCATCATATACAAAATTGATCACATTTAAGCCATCTTGCGCCATGCAAACCAATTCCGGTAAATTATTCCAGGTATAATTAATTTTACACGTACTCTTGTTCTTAT
>JAYEOD010000082.1:0-4874 GCA_034722575.1 Bacteroidota bacterium
CATAAAATCTTTTTGCTATAATTTTGTGCAAATATAACATAATTCATCCGTTTATAACTTGTTTTTTATAGGTCGGATGGAAGTCGCCATTATAATCATTGTCGTGTGTATTAAAACTTTTAGTATGGCTCGTTTCATTCGGTTGTAACTTCCATGGGTAAATCCGTGTTCTGTCTTCAAAATATTATTTGTTAAGAAATCCCCATTTAATAATAGTCTCTTCTATTTTTAAGAAAGAAATAGGTTTATTGATAAAATCAACCATCCCCGATTCTATTGCGCTTTTGCGGATGTCGGGAAGGTGATTGGCGGATATTGCAATGATTTTTGTTTTTGTATTTGATGGGTTGGATAAAATTTTATTTGATGCATCATATCCATTTAACCGAGGAATTTGTATATCCATAAAGATTATATCATATTGATTTTCTTTTGCTTTTTTAATAGCTTCAAAACCGTCAAAAGCTGTGTCGGCGGTATATCCAAGTTTTTTCAGAAGCAGCAGCATTAGATCCATATTTATGTTATCATCTTCTACAATAAGAATTTTTAAAGGAACTTTTAGAGCTAATTTTTCGTCTAATAGATGCGAATTATCACTTTGTATTTTACCGTTGTCAATATTTTTTAGAAGTATGTCAAATATAATAGTTTGATCTCCTGCTGTTTTTAGTCTGTCGATAAAAATATCTGAAGGCATTAGCAGATGCCTTTGCGATTCTAATAATATTAGAGGGAAATTCGATTTTCCGGGTAGGGAAGAGATCTTTTTAGCTAATGTTTTTACGTCAATAGTTGAAATTTTATCGCTAATAATAGCAAAATTAATGTCTCTAGTACTTATGAGTTTTTCTAATAGCTCTTTTTCCGTCTTTGCCGAAACGTTTTTAATGCCCCAGCCTTGTAAGTTGTTTTTTATTATTTGTCTATGACCAATATTTTCTGAAGCAATTAGTGCTTTAATACCTCTAAACTCGGGTATAACAGGAGAAATGAGTTGCTTTTCCTGTTTTATGCTCATTTTTACAGGCATAGAGATAATTAAAGTTGTATCAGATTCACTTTTCCGAATGGTAAAAGAGCCATCGTGTATTTCGGTAATTTTTTTTGCAAAAAGAAATTTAAAGAAATTATTTCCTGCATTTATAGTTTCTTTTGCACAAATAATGTTCCGACTAAAATGTTTTAGATGTTGATCGTTAATAATTAGAGACTTATGCGTGATAGAGATTATTAAATTTGGTTTTTTGTAAATATCTTCTACAGAAATACCGATATTAATAACTTTTGTTAAATCGTTATTTTCAGGTTCTCCTAGCGAAAGGAGAATGATTTGTTTAATGGTTTCTGGGTCGCTAATAAAGTTTTGTGGAATGTTGCTATCAAAACGGTTGGTGATTTTAATATTTTTTTTTCTGAATATATTTCTGTAAAAAGAATCTATAGCATCGTCTAAAACAGTCTTTATATTAAATTCTTTTTCTACTTTGCTTTTCTTTGAGTCTTCTATCTCTGCAAAATTTAGTATCTCGTTGTATATATTAACAATAGATAAACTGCTATTTCTAATGCCCGATACCATTCGTTTTTGTTGCTGATCTAGCGTGGTGTCATTCAAAAAATTACTCATCCCAATAATACTATTTAAAGGAGTAATAATTTTATATGATAACACATTCAGAAAATCTTTTGTGTTTGATATAGAGTCTGAGTCTGGTGTCTCGATATCCGGATTAATTTCCTCTTTTAGTGCCTTGTTCTCTAATTCAAGTTTCTTAATTCTTTTATTCAGAAGTTCTTTAGTATTTATATTCACGATAATAACTTTATAGCTTGTTGATATTTTTCAAATATAGAAAATATTTTTGGAACCATAAAAATATTTTAAATCTAATGTGTCGGTTAATTATTTATCTTCTCTTTGATAAATGGTGCTGTAAATGAATTTTTATTGTGTAATAGATCTTCCGGAGTCCCTTCAAAAATAATATCTCCTCCTTCGTCTCCGCCATTAGGCCCTATATCAATAATCCAGTCAGCTGATTTTATTACTTCAGGATTATGTTCTATAATAATAATAGAATGCCCTAATGATATTAAACTGTTAAAAGACTTTAAAAGCTTATTGATATCATGAAAATGTAGTCCTGTAGTGGGCTCATCAAAAATAAACAAACCTTGTTTTGAAGTGTTTCCTTTTGATAAGAAAAATGCTAGCTTTATTCGTTGTGCTTCTCCTCCAGACAGTGTATTGGCAGATTGTCCCAGTTTTACATATCCCATTCCAACATCTTCTAACGATTGAAGTTTTTGGAGTATTCTTTTTTCGCGTGTGGCAGCAGTTTTTTCTTTGCTAAAGAATAATATTGCATCTGATATAGTCATTTCTAATACGTCAGCAATATTTTTCCCTTTATATTCTACTTCTAAAACCTCTTCTTTAAAGCGTTTTCCGTTACACTCTTCGCAAGTGAGGTAGATATCTGCCATAAATTGCATCTCTATTTTTACTACGCCTTCTCCTTGGCACTCTTCGCACCTGCCTCCCGGAACATTGAAAGAGAAAAAACCAGGTTTGTAACCTCTTAATTTTGCCAATGATTGCACAGCAAATAATTCTCTTATATCATCAAATGCTTTGATGTAAGTGACCGGATTCGATCGTGACGATTTTCCGATAGGGTTTTGGTCTATCATCTCCACAAATGCAATTTTTTCATATTCCCCACACAACCGATCGAATTTTCCTGTTTTTTCACCATATCCTCCATGTATTTTTTTTAGTGCAGGATAGAGTATTTTTTTTACCAAAGAGGTTTTTCCCGAACCACTAACGCCTGTGACTAGTGTCATGGTGTTTAAAGGGAATTTTACATCAATATTTTTTAAGTTGTTCTCGGAGCAACCTTTAATTTCTATAAAGTCGTTCCACCGTCTTCGTTTTTCCGGTAAAGGGATTTCTATCTGCTTTGTTAGATATTTAGCTGTAAGGTTTTCAGTATCATTTTTTAGTTCATCGAAAGTCCCCTGAAACACAAGGTTACCACCGTGTGTTCCGGCAAATGGTCCTATATCAATTATTTCATCAGCAGCTTTAATAACCTCTTCTTCGTGTTCTACAACTATTACTGTATTTCCTAAATCGCGAAGTTTTTCTAATACTTTTACTAATCGGTAAGTATCGCGAGGATGTAAGCCTATGCTTGGCTCGTCGAGAATATACATCGAACCAACAAGGTTACTGCCTAATGATGTGGCAAGGTTAATGCGTTGCGATTCTCCGCCCGATAGTGAGGATGATAATCTGTTTAATGTTAAATATCCTAATCCTACTTCTGTTAAAAATTCTAATCGGTTTGTAATCTCTTTTAATAAGCGTTTTGCTATCTCTTTGTCGTGCTCATTTAAAGCTATTTTCTTAAAAAATTGATAGGACTCTTTTACAGGCATTAAGATAATATCTGTAATTGATTTATTATTTATTTTAACGAAACTAGCGTCTTTTCTAAGTCGTGTGCCTTTGCATGCAGGGCATGTTGTTTTGCCACGATATCGCGAAAGCATTACACGATATTGTATTTTATATGATTTAGCTTCCAGATGTTTGAAAAAATCATCTAATCCGTTAAAGTATTTATTTCCTTTCCAAAGAGTATCGCGCTCCTGTTCCGATAGGTCGTAATAGGGTCTGTGGATAGGGAAGTCAAATTCCATTGCATTCATAATAAGTAAATCTTTCCATTTACTCATCTTCTCTCCACGCCAGCAAGCCACAGCGCCTTCGTAAATCGATTTGTTTTTATCGGGAATAACCAAATTTTCATCAATGCCCACCACACTGCCATATCCCTCGCATTTTTTACATGCTCCGTAGGGGTTGTTAAAACTAAAAAAGTTTACCGATGGCTCTTCAAATTTTATTTGATCTTTTTCGAAATGTGCTGAAAATTTCTTTGAAATAGTCTCTTCTCCTTCAAACGATATTATTTCACAGTAGTCTTTTCCTTCGTAAAAAGCTGTTTGAACAGAATCGCCAATTCTACTTTCTGTATCACTATCTTTTTTTATTACTATTCTGTCTATAATAATTTTAATCTCTTTTTCCTTATCGTGATGGGTGTTAATGATAGTGTCAATCCTTTCTGTTTTCCCATCTATTAAAACACGACTAAAACCTTGTTGTAGTAATACAGATAATTGCTTTTTAATTTCTCTGTTTTTTATTGCTAATGGACAAACAATCATTGCTTTTGTGTTTTCTGCAATGTTTAAAATGTAATCTACTACATCAGTAACAGAGTCCCTTTTTACCTCTTCGCCGGATATAGGAGAGATGGTTTTCCCGATGCGAGCATAAAGTAGCTTAATATATTCGTAAATTTCTGTTGAGGTTCCAACAGTGGAGCGTGGGTTTTTTGTATTTACTTTTTGTTCTATAGCAATTGCAGGCGCAATTCCTTTTATATATTCTACCTCAGGTTTTGATATTCTACCTAAAAATTGTCTGGCATATGAGCTTAGGCTCCCAACATACCTTCTTTGTCCTTCGGCATATAATGTGTCGAATGCAAGAGATGATTTCCCCGATCCTGATACTCCTGTAATAACTACTAATTTGTTACGAGGAATAGCCACGCTTAAATTATTTAAATTGTGGACTTTAGCGCCTTTTATTATGATGTATTTCTTTGGATCTGCCTGAGTGATATCTCTCATTATAATGTGATTTTTTTATTATATAATAAATAATTTTATAACAATTTGCTTTTATAAAAAGCATTCTGTATATTTGCTCCATAAGAGAATTATTTACCGCAACAAAATTACTAATTAAAAAGGGAGGAATATCGATAAATATTTACGATTTAATAATT
>JAYEOD010000083.1:0-4799 GCA_034722575.1 Bacteroidota bacterium
GAACGCCAGCAAAGATTATGGGACAAAGAGATTGGTAGTGAAATACAATATCTTAAAGCAAAAAACCAGAAAGAATCTTTGGAAAAGAAAATTGAAACAGTAAATGAGCAGCTTAAAAAAGCTCAAATAACATCTCCTATCAACGGCGTAGTAGAAACAGTTGCGTTAAAAAAAGGCGAAATGGCAGCGGCTGGTATAAGCGGAATAAGAGTAATTCAAATGAGTAAATTAAAAGTAGTTGCACCGGTATCAGAAAAATACTTTGGAAAAATTAAAAAGGGTAATAAAGCTACTATTAAAACCGCCGAAAACAAAACACTCAACAATCTGGAAGTCGCAATTACCGGCAAATCAATACACCCCGACGACAGAACTTTTTCGGTAGAGGTAAACATACCTTCTAATGCACAAGGATTTATCACCAACATGATTGTAGAGCTTCAAATACTTGATTACCACAACGAAAACGCTTTGGTTATCCCTATAAATATCATCAAGAAAAATGATAAAAACAACTTCTTATTTGTAGCAGAAAAACAAGGAAACAAAATCATTGCACGCAAAAAAATTATTGAAACAGGTGAAATCTTCAATACTTCTGTTGAAATTATTAAAGGACTGAAAACCGGAGACAGAATCATCTCGTCGGGATACCAGGAACTTATAGATGGAGCTACAGTAATTATCAAGTAAAAAAATAAAACACTAATAATATGAATATCAAAAAGTTTGCCATATCTAATTATGCAGTAAACAATAAAGTAACCATATATTTCTTTACTGTTGTCCTTATCCTTTTTGGGATAATGTCATATCAATCTACTCCAAAGGAGAATTTTCCGGAGGTGGAATTTCCTTACTTCTCGGTAAGCACAATTTATCCGGGCACTTCACCCGAGGATATTGAAAATCTTGTGACACGCCCTATCGAAAAACAACTTAAAAGCATCGATGGAATAAAAAACCTAACCAGTAATTCTATTCAGGATTTTTCCATGATTTTAATTGAATTTAATACTGATGTTAAAAATAATATAGCGCATCAAGATGTGCAAGAGGCTATCGACAAAGCTAAAGCAGATCTTCCAAGTGGCATATTACAGGATCCTGAATTGATGGAGATAAATGTTTCGGAATTTCCAATTCTATTTATCAACCTCACAGGAGATCTTGGTCTTGCAGAGATAAAATCTTATGCCGAAAATTTACAAGATCGAATAGAGGGTAATCAAGCTATCACTCGTGTAGATATTGTAGGAGCTCTGGAGCGCGAATTTCAAATCAACCTCGACCTATACAAAATGCAGGCTGCCGGCATCTCTTTCTCTGAAATCGAAAACTCTGTTGTTATGGAAAATATGACCATCTCAGGCGGACAAATTAAGATGGATAATATGGAGAGAAACATGCGTATTATCGGCGAATTTAAAAATGTTGACGACATAAAAAATCTTCTTATTCGTGATGGAATATATCTAAAAGACATTGCCGATGTAAGAGATGATTTTGCTGATAGAGAAAGCTATTCGCGACTTAATGGCGACGATGTTATTACACTTAACGTGATAAAAAAATCAGGCAAAAACCTTATTACAACAGTTAAAGAGATCAATTTAATGATTGATGATTTTAAAACTACAACACCGGCTAATTTAGAAATTATCACTACCGGCGACCAAAGTCAGCAGACAAAAAACAGTGTTAAGAATCTCTTTAATACAATCATTCTGGGTTTTATTGTTGTTGTGGTAGTATTAATGTTTTTTATGGGTGTTGACAATGCTCTGTTTGTAGCAACAGCAATTCCATTATCTATGGTTATTTCATTTATTGTTATTCCAATGATGGATTTCACAATGAACATGGTTGTTTTAATGGCCTTTATCCTTGTACTTGGAATTGTGGTTGACAACGCCATTGTGGTAGTAGAAAATATCTATCGGCACTTTATGAAAACAAAAGGCTTATTGATAAAAGAGGCTGCTAAAATTGGTACTGCCGAAGTAGCCGCACCTGTTTTCGCCGGAACGCTTACTACAATGGCTCCATTTTTCCCTCTAATCTTTTGGCCAGGAGTTATGGGCAAGTTCATGATGTACATCCCCATAACTCTTATTGTAGCCCTAACAGCCTCAATGCTTGTGGCTTTTACCATGAATCCGGTATTTGCCGTTTCATTTATGAAATATCGCGGTAACAAAAAACACATCATAAACCATAAAAGAAATCTTATAATTGCCGTAGCTACAATAATACTTACATACATCTCCTATTTGCTAGATATTGCGGTTATTGGAAATCTACTCTCTTTCGGGGTAATTATTTATCTATTAGTGAAATATATATTTATTGATCTAATTAATAAATTCCAAAAAAGTTTTCTTCCTGCGATGAGCAAAGGATACGAAAAAATTATTAAAGTAATTCTTAAAGGTAAAAACCCATACTTTGTATTGTCAGGAACAGTATTATTACTGTTTTTTACAATATTTTTGATGCAGCTAATACCACCAAAAGTTGTTGTTTTTCCTGCAAGCGATCCTAATTCGATACACACTTATATTAAGATGCCGGCAGGAACAGAACTCGCAACAACCGATTCGGTAGCACGCATTGTAGAAAAACGTATCAACGGAGTTTTTGGTAAAAACAATCCTGATATAGAAAGTATTGTTACAAACATTGCAATGAATGCAGGTGAAGATACTTTTGACCGAAGCACACAAGACAGACTCGCAAAAGTATCTGTTAATTTCATCGAATATCAATACCGTACACATCCGCACACTAGTACTTACATCAATAAAATAAGAGATGCTATTGATGATATTCCCGGTGCAGAAATTTCTGTTGTAGAACAACAAAATGGCCCTCCTACCGGAAAACCAATAAACATTGAAATTAGTGGCGAAGAGATTTCTGAGCTATTAGTTTTAGTTGACAGGGTAAAGGAACATATAGAATCAATGCAAATACCGGGTATTGAAGAATTAAAATCGGATACGGAGGTACACACTCCGGAATTAATAGTAGAGATAAATCGCGATAAAGCAAAAAAACTTGGTATAAGCACAGCTTATCTCGGCTCTACAATACGTACTGCTCTTTACGGAAAAGACATCTCTAAAATAAGAGATGGAGAAGATGAATACGACATCCGTCTTCGTCTTAAAAAAGAGTATCGCGCCGACATAGAGTCTATTATGAACATAAAACTCATGCTTCCGGGAAATCACAATGGCGATTTACGAAAAATCCCTCTCTCAGCAGTAGCAAACGTTAAATACTCAACCACTTATGGCGGAATAAAACGAAAAGACCATAAAAGAGTAATAACAGTCTCTTCAAATGTACTTTCGGGATATAATGCCAATGAAATTGTCCAGCAATTAAACCATTCTATGGGAGAATTAAGAAATTCTTTAGATAAAGGTTACAAAATAAAATTTACCGGAGAACAGGAAAAACAAAAAGAAAATTTCGATTTCTTATCACTTGCTTTCCTGCTTGCTATTGTTTTAATAATCATAATACTGGTAATACAGTTTAACTCTGTTGCAAAACCTTTAGTAATTGTATCACAAATTATATTCTCCTTAATTGGTGTTTTATTGGGTATTACAATTTTTAAAATCGACTTCTCGGTTATTATGACAGGAATGGGAATTATTGCAGTAGGTGGAATTGTAGTGAAAAATGCTATTATTATGATCGATTACATCGATAACCTAATTAATGAAGGATACGAAAAAAAGCAAGCAATTATTAAAGCCGGAGCAACACGTTTAACTCCTGTAATATTAACTGCCGCATCTACAATTTTAGGACTCATACCTCTGGCTATCAGCATGAATATCGATTTCGCAGGTCTGTTTTTCGATTTTAATCCTAATATTTATTTCGGTGGTGATGCTACTTTTTGGAAACCACTGGCATGGACAATTATTTTCGGATTAGGATTTGCTACATTCCTTACTCTGATTCTAGTTCCTGCGATGTATTCTATTTTTATTAAACCGGAAAAAACAGTTGCTAAAAAATAATTCAAAACATTTAATCCTTTTCAGCTCTCTCTTCACATGAATTGAGAGCTGAATTTTTATCACCCAAAAACCAAAAACTTTATCTCTTTCCGAACGATGTTCAATTTTAAATTATTTTATTTTAACATTTTTCTTTACTTTTGGAACCAGTAACAAATCTAACACGAATATCATCAATAAAATAGTAATATCGACCATTAAATAATGAATCAACAAACCGAAAGGAATTTCGACAAAGGAAATATTAAACACAATATTTTAACCGCTATAAGCTTCACTATTGAAAGCTTTTTACACACGGAGGATTGGGAAAGCTCCATTAATAAAATATTGCAACATCTAGGTAAAGCCATAGATGTTAGTCGTGTTTATATTTTCGAAAATACTTACGATGATAATGGTTTATTAGTAATGAATCAGCGTTTCGAGTGGGCTAACGAAGGAATCAGCCCTCAAATAACTAATCAAGACTTAATACAACTGCCTTATACACAGTTTCCCGAGTGGGAAAAAAGTTTTTTACAAAACGAAAATATCGTTGGTAATACTATTGATTTTAATGATACAATCAGAGAAATACTAGAGCCGCAACAAACAAAATCTATTGCTTTAGTTCCAATCTTTAGCGATAATACATGGTGGGGATTTATTGGCTTTGATGAATGCGCAAAAGAGAGAAATTGGGATACAGAAGTAATGGAACTCCTAAAAATTGTCTCCAACATTATTGGTGCTACAATTGCCAGACACACTATC
>JAYEOD010000084.1:0-4797 GCA_034722575.1 Bacteroidota bacterium
TGTTTTATCAGTGCTTCATCGTACGAAAATAGAAAAATATCATCTATGGAAGAAAAGAAAAGAATTTCTTTTTTATTGGCAAATATAATTTTGTAGATGTTGTTGTTTAAAAAGGCACTTTTTGTGATGGTTGTAGTATTAGGGTGTTGTTTTTTAACTAAAGAGTTTAAGTCGCTTATTGTAAAATCTGTTTTTACTACTAATAGCGATGAGGTTTTGTTTTCGGAGTTTGTGTGTATAGAGAAAAATATTTGGCGGTTTGTTAAAGTATTATTTATCTCGCTATTTTTATCCGATAAATCATCTAAAAAAAGTAGATGCTCGTAAGTGTATTCTAGTCCGGCGCTATTTTTTTTGGTGTCCCAGATGTCGGATTTACTATATCCCTCCCATAAATCTCTAAAATTAGAAGTAGATAAAATAATGCTTGCATCTGTTGGGATAACTTCGAGCGGATTGATATTTTGTTTGTTAAAGTCGGAACAAGAGGAGATTGAAAATAGTATGGATATTGCAATAAAAAATATTGTGAAGTGTTGTTTTTTTTGGATATTCATAAGTACAGTTTTTACCATACTTCAAAAATAGTGAATATTAATTTCTTTTAACATTGATTTGTCGATAATAAATTAACAATAGTTTGTTAAGAAAAAACAGGGCTATTTCAGTTTTAGTTTATACTGTTTTTGAATATTAAAAGTTGTACGGTGGTACGGTGTTCTGCCTTTTTCTACTGAAATAGCTTTGTGCAGCGGTGTTGCGTAGCCTTTGTTTTGTTTCCAGTTATATTCCGGAAATTCGTTATGGATTTTTTCCATAAACTCATCGCGATAGGTTTTTGCTAAGATAGAAGCTGCTGCTATGGAAAGATATTTTCCATCGCCTTTTATTATGCATTTGTGTTCGATATCTTTTATAGAGTGAAATCGGTTACCATCAACAAGAAGGAGTTGAGGTTTTATAGTTAGTTTTTCAACAGCTTTATGCATTGCTAAAAAGGATGCGTTAAGGATATTTATCTCATCAATTTTATTATTATCGACAGATGCTACTGCCCATGCTAAAGCTTTTTTTTCGATTATTTGGCGAAGTGCCAGACGGTTTTTATGGCTTAATTTTTTTGAGTCGTTAAGGAGTTTATCTTCAAATCCTTTTGGTAATATTACCGCAGCAGCAAAAACCGGACCTACTAGGCATCCGCGTCCCGCTTCATCTAATCCTGCTTCTATTAAATCGTTTGTAAATTCACTTTTAAGCATAAAATAGTACCCTTTCTATTATCACTGCAATAACAATAGTAGCAAAAATCATCTCTTTATATCGTTGTTTTTTAATGTTAAGTATTAACAGACTAATAGCTATCGATAGCGGAATAAAGAGTTGGAAAATTTGAGCTTCGGTGTTTTGCACAGATGTAAAGAGAGAAAATCCTACTATGATAGCGTAGAATATTATTACATTTAGTTTTTTACGTAGGTTAATAGTTTTTTCTGATAGTTTCACTATCATTCGAGGAATGGCGAATAGAGTCAGAAGTGTCATTGTAGCAACGAATGGGTGTAGGCGAGTTTCGAAGATAGTGGCTTTTATACTTATAGAACTGAAATATTCGTAGTATGCAGGAAGAAAAGTGTCTGTACTGTCTGTTACATATATAAAGCTAAGAAAGAAAAATATTATCATGCCAAATCCTAAAATACTAATAATCCACTCGCGTAAGGTAGAGTTACGAAAAATAATGTACGAACCCCATATTACAAGTAATATTATTATGTTGGCAGGGGAGATTAGGAAAGCTATCCCGGCAAGGGTAGAAGCTTTAAATTGTTTAAAGAAGGGCTCTTTTGTATTATAAATATCCAATAATATGTTCAGGAACATTATTATTATGAAATTTGATAATAGTGCAGGGGAGAGGGTTAGATATTTACTGTTATAACTCATTAAAACAATGTATATCAAGGCGGGAAGTAGATCGGTTAAGTTTAGTATTTTATGCTTTCCGCTTAACGAAGAGAGCATAAAAGCTTGGATAACCACAAAAAGATATGCTATTATGGTATTGATTATAGGTGTCTTTATAAATGTAAAAATATTGTATAAAGGAGTGGTATGGTTCTGAGGAATTATTTCGGTAGGCGAAATAAAACCACTTATCCATAACAATGCCGATAATATTACTATTACAAAAAATTGTGTCTGATATCCTGTACGAAACAGCTTTAATAACATAATTATTACTTGTTATATGTTTTGTTAACCTTAACTTATCCCTCCGGATTATCGTGATAAATATATCCGATTATTTTACGATTTGTTATATGAATTTCATCCGTTTATAATTTGTTTGCCCTGATACCAGTGCATTAAGATTTCTATTTAACATAATATTTTCTTTGTCGATTTGTTTATTCATTCAATTTTTCATTCGCCATTCGTAATTCGTAATTAATTCAGTTTTTATTTGTCGGATGGAGCTGCACATTTATAATCATTCTCGTGTGTATTAAAAATTGTTTAACATGGGTGTTTCATCAAATCTTGTCCTAAATCGGTTCTATAAAACTTTTTATCGTAGTCTATTTTTTTAGCGTTTTTGTAAGATGTTTTCAGTGCTTCTTCTAAAGAGTCGTTTAATGATGAAACAGCAATTACTCGTCCTCCGTTTGTGATAATATTGTTATCGCTGATTTTTGTTCCGGCATGGAAAACATTGCTATCATTAATATTATTGAGACCTGTAATTGTTTTTCCTTTCTCATAGCTTTCCGGATATCCTCCTGCAACAAGCATTACAGCGGCTGCGTATCTTGGATCTATCTCTATTGTTTTGTTTTTAAGCGTGCCGTTAGTAGCCGCAACAAGCAATTCCAGAAAGTCGGATTTTATGCGTGGTATAATAGATTCTGTTTCAGGATCGCCTAAGCGAACATTGTACTCTATAACAAAAGGATCGCCATTTACATTCATCAAGCCAATAAAAACAAAGCCTTGATAAGGAATGTTGTCTTTTACAAAGCCATCGATAGTAGGTTTAACAATTCGCTCTTCTACTTTTTTCATAAAAGCATCATCGGCAAAAGGAACCGGACTGATAGAACCCATTCCGCCGGTATTTAGTCCTGTGTCTCCTTCTCCAATGCGTTTATAATCTTTTGCCGAAGGAAGTAGTATATAGTTTTTTCCGTCGGTGACTGCAAAAACAGAAAGCTCTATCCCGCTAAGGAATTCCTCTATAACAACTTTTGAAGAGGCGTTTCCGAATTTTGCATCTGCTAACATTGCGGTAAGTTCGTCTTTTGCTTCTTGGATATCTTGGCAGATAACCACACCTTTTCCTCCTGCTAAACCATCGGCTTTTAAAACGTAAGGTGCTTTTATCTCTTCTAAATAGGCATGCCCTTGGTTTAAAGTTTCTTTATAAAATGTTTTGTATGCAGCAGTGGGGATATTATGTTTAAACATAAATTCTTTTGCAAAATCTTTGCTGCCTTCTAAAAGTGCACCTCTCTTTCCCGGACCAAAAACAGGAATTTCTTTCAGCTCTTTATCCTCTAAAAAGAAATCATAAATGCCTTCTACTAAAGGAGCTTCCGGGCCTACAATAACAAAGTTTATTTTGTTTTGCAGAACGAACGAACGTATTGTTTCGAAATCAGTTGGATCCATATCAACATTCTCTCCCAACTGCATTGTCCCTGCATTTCCCGGAGCAATATATAGCTTGTCGAGTAATGTGCTTTGCGATATTTTACATGCTATAGCATGTTCTCTACCTCCTGAACCAAGTAATAATACATTCATTATATCTGTTTTTTTTAATGTTCTTACTATTTTTTATCAAACCGTGTATTTTTTTTAATATCTACACAATTTTATTTCTCTTAACGAGATGTTTTTATAATAGAATACCAAAGTCTATCGGCAGTTTTTTGCCATGTAAATACTTTGGCACGTTCGTGACCTTTAATTATTAGCCGTTGTCGTAAATCTTTATCGAAAGCAATTTTTTTCATTGCGTCAGAAATATCTTCTACAGAAAAAGGATCGATAATAATAGCTGCATCGCCGGCCACTTCGGGCATGGAGGTACAGTTAGAAGTAATTACGCTTACTCCGCTATAAAATGCTTCTACAATAGGAATTCCAAAGCCCTCGAAATATGATACATATGTTAGCGATAGTGCAGAACCTAATACTTTTCTGAGTTCTTCTGTCGATAATCTTCCACAGATAACAATATCTTTTTTATGCAATAAGCTATCGAAAGTGTTTTTTATTTCAGGTGTCCACCATTTAGATGCGCCTACTAGTAATAGTTTTATATCTGAATTATTCTCTCTTTTAAATTTGTCAAATGCTTTAAATAAATTCGTGAGATTTTTTCTGGGATGTAGTGAACCAACAAAAAGAAAATACTCTTTTCCATTACTGTATTGTTTTTTTGTTGCAGAAATAACTGTTTTGCTTAAAGGTTTATATTCGGTATTTGAACCATTATAAACTACATCAATTTTATTTGGGTCGATACTGTATTGTTTGCAGATATCCTGTTTCGAGAATTCCGAAACAGTAGCAATACGCGTAGTTTTTTTAGCATATTTCGGAAAGAATTTTTGATAATAGAGTTTCTCCACTTTAGGAAGATCTTCGGGATAATGCTCGAAATTTAAATCGTGAAAAACAGAGAGAGATGGTACTTTTGATCTGAGAGGAGTATATCCATCCGGCGAAACAAAAATATCTATCTTGTGTTTTTTTAAGATATATGGAATAGAAAATTCAAACCATATATAA
>JAYEOD010000085.1:0-4788 GCA_034722575.1 Bacteroidota bacterium
GAAAAATTTATTTTCAATAGATGAGTCCCATATTTTTTTCTGCTTATTAGATAATCTTTGGCTAGATCCAAATAAACCTATTTGTTTGTAATCTTCGTTTTTTTAAACATAACACCCTTGTTTACTGAAAGATACGAATTATTTGAGACTTGTCATAAATTTTGCCTGTAAGTTTTTAACCTTTTTAGAGTGGACTCATCAAGAAAAAGGGACAATGTTTTTGAAAAAAACAAAGAAAAACTGAATTAATTACGAATTACGAATTACGAATTATGAATTACGAATGGCGAATTACGAATTATGAATTATGAATGAATAAACAAATCGACAAAGAAAACATTGTGTTAAATAGAAATCTTAATGCACTGGTATCAGGGCAAACAAATTATAAACGGATGAAACGAGCCATGCTAAAACTTTTAATACACACGACAATGATTATAATGGCGACTTCCATCCGACCGAAATATGAAATTATAAACGGATGAAATTAAAAAAGCGTCAACTTATGTTGACGCTTTAAAAATATCATGTTAAATAAAGATTATTCTGTAGGTATTATATATATGTTGTTACTATTTCTATAGCCCTCTTTATTTAAATACCAATCAGGAAATAGAGCTCCTTCACTTTCGGCCCATTCAGCAAATTTTAAGTGAGCATCAATAATTTCTGTTCTTTCGATGGGGTAATCGAAAGTTTCAGCGATATTTATAGCCCAAGGAAGATTTGATTCTGTTTTGTAATAGCGATTTTGTGTTGGGTCGCTGCTATCTTCCCACTGACCGAATAGTTCAGTGTCAGCTAAATCTGTTGGAGCATTGTTAGGTAAATGAATCTCTTGTCCTCGCACTTGTTCGGTAATCATAAATGGATTAAAAGGCGCTGTTCCAAGTTCAGATATGCTAACAGGGGTGTTGAAATTAATAACAATATTTAACGATTCCGGTTGAGTGTAAGTTGCGCCAGGAGTAGTGTTAACACCTATACTGCCTCCCGGAAAATCAAGTATATTGTAGCAATCGTCGAAAACAATTATTACTGCTTTGTTTTGATTTGCTTCGGTGTTGTTGCTATTTAGAGTGATGTAGTCCTCTTGAATATCAAATCCCTCTACGGAGCTGATTAATGAAGGAGCTATATTTAATTGAAAGCCGAATCCGTTATGTAATTCTGCTCCAAAAGCTTTTAGGGTGTATGTAGCATTAATTTGTGATACCTTATTATTGGCATTAGTTACCATATTAATATCATAATCAATAACCATATCGTTAAAGTCGTAATCACCTTTTCCCGGCCATAAATCTTCAAATGCTAAAGAGCCTTCTGTTTGGTTGTCAAATGCTCTGTTAGGATCGTTTGGGTATTCATCTTCGTTGTCGATAACTCCGTCTCCGTCTGTATCAGGAGCATCACTGTCGATATTTGGTATGTCATCAGTATTTATATTTTCAAAAGGAGTTGCTGTTGCAAAAAATACAGCGTCGTTGAAATCATTATCGCACCAATGTTCGCGATGTAAGTCTTCAAATCCAATAACAAATTTTTCTCTGTATGGGTCTAATAATAATACAGAGTGTTGTTTTTTGTTAGGATTTGTTTCGGGGTTAAAAGCCGGGTTAGAGTAAAATGTTCTAACATTTGTTCTTATTGTACCGTTTCTCCATCCATTAGCGAATAATACCCAGCCAATAGCTGTGTTTGCCTCAAAAATTCCTAGTGGCACTTTGTTTCCGGAATGTAATCCGCCGCCGCTATGGGCATATGATGTATTTGGAAAAATAACAGTTATATTTTCAATATCATTTACAGAAGAGGGAGGATTGTTAACGTTGTAAGTGTAAAATCCAAGTACGTTTTTGTAACCGGCACCTTCGTGTACAAATGTCACCCATACTTCTGCTCGTTCGTCTATTATTAGGTCGTGTTGATTTCCTGCTTCCAGATATTCCGGATGTGTATTAGATAAATCATCTCTATTTGGTAATGAGGTGTTAATATCCTCAAGAAATTGTTGGCTAAGATTGTCGTTTTCAACTAAATAATCCGGGACACCAAGAGAGTTGTATCCTCCTAAAAATAGAATATCTGCTGAAGTGGCTTTAGGCATGAGGCTAACTCCGCTCGGTTTTGTTTGTGTGCTACTTAAATTAATAGTTACATGATTAGTTCCTGTAATATCTATTTTTTGTTCGCCAATTAATCCAATGTAGTTAGCTACGGCATAAATTGTATCGTAATATGTTGGTATAGGATAAATGGTCTCAAATATACCTTGTTCATTAGTAAGACCTTTTGTTAAAACTTTACCTCCTTCTTCAAAAGGCTTGTTAAGTATCATAACAGGAACGTTTTTGATAGGAGTGTTTTGTTGAGATTTTGCAATAAACTCAAAAGTAACATCTTTTGTAGTGTTAAAATTAAAGTTGTCGCTAATTTCAAGATCTTCCATCGAAGAAATAACGTCGTCTCCGTTACCGGGGGGTGTGTTGTCCCTTTGGCAGGATGTGATGCTCAATAAAAATAGAGCAATGATTGTAAAAAAAGATAATTTTTTCATAAGACATGATTTTTTTTGTATGAAGTTACAATATATGTGCCTTTAATGCAAATTGTTGTAAAACAGTAGTGTTTTGGTGTTTCGGGAATGTGGGTTTGTCCCGATTTGGCGCGATATTTCCAAAAAAGAAAAAGCCGCAGGTGTCTGCGGCTTTTTTATATGATAAATAAGTTTTTTTAAAACGTAGTAATTAACGTTTGTTACTAACGTTGATTAGTGTTTTATTATTATTTTTTTAGTGCTTAATGGTTGATTGTTGTTATATATTGTGTAAAAGTATAATCCGTTTTTTAACTCGGAAGTGTTTAGTTTTATCTTACCGCTTGTTTGTGTGATTTGCTGATTTTTGATTTCAGCACCTAAAATATTTGTGATTTTAAGTGAGATGTTTTTGCAGTTATCGATATCGTAATCAATATAAAGATAGTCGTTAGCGGGAACAGGATATGCATTAAGATGTTTTACGAAATAATGTTCGTCGATACCATCTGTTTCAGTAGTGAATTTTATAACAACAGAGACTGAATCCTGAATATTATCATTGTTAAAGAAAACATAGGTGATATAGCTTGTTCCGTTATTATTAGCACTATAATCAGCTGAGAAATTTGTCTCGTTAGTAGTATTAGCGGCAATGGCTATAGGGTCTCTGGATTCGAAAACAGTTGTTCCGTAGCAAGCGTCCCAGCAAAAAGTATTTGTTGAGTTCTCTAAAATTTCGTCTTCAATCTTTTTTACTTTAACATTGATAGTCTCGTCAGAGGTATTGGTTACGAAAACATGTTTTATAGCTAAGGCATCGTCTGCGGTTGTATGTACTGTAATTTCTTGTCCGTCCGTTAATTCACCTTCATCTTCTGTTGAAAGAGTTAGGTTTTTAGAGATGTAATTTACAACGATATAAGTGGAGTCTTCCGGGTTGTTTGTGTCGAAGAAAACATAAGTTATTGATGATGTTCCTACTCCTCCTGAAGGGGAGTAATCACTGGAAAAATCATTTTCGTTCGTCGTATTTCCTTCTATGGTGACAGGGGTGGGTGATTCATAAATAAATGGAGCGAAACAAGAACCCCAGCAGAAGTAGTTTACAGAATTTTCAATAAGTGAATTTTCAATTTTTTTTACTTTAATATCAAGAGCTTCGTCGTTGTTATTAATTACGTGAAAATGTTGATCAATGGTTCCTGCGTTAGGGGTTGTCTCAACTTTCACTATTTGACCGTTTTCAAGTTCGCCAGTCTCTTCTGTAGAAAGAACTAAGCTTTGGGCATTAATAATACCTGTAAGGTAAAAGATAAATGTAAATGTTAATAGTAATGTTTTTTTCATAATTAGTGGTTTTATTAATCAAACAATTAATTGTGCTAAAAGGTTGTCTTCTGTAGCGAAAAAATCAACACTGTTCCTGTATATTTTCTTCTGAAGTGCTTGTCTAGCCCTTGCTAGTTGCGACTTTGAAGTGTTTATAGAGATATCTAACATTTCACCTATCTCTTTATGTGTATATCCTTCTATTGCATTAAGATTAAAAATGCGTCTATAACCGTTAGGTAGTTCTTGTACTAATCGTAAAAGCTCTTCGCGTGACATTGATTCTACTATATTTTCTTGGTATGTGAATTCATTATCAAATCTGTCGAAATCTATATCTTTAATACTTGGTAATTTTCGTTTATACGAATTTATTGCAGTGTTTACAATTATACGACGAATCCATGCCTCTAGTTGTCCTTCATTTCTGAAAGAGGCTAAGTTACGAAATACTTTGATAAATCCTTCTTGTAAAATATCTTCTGCTTCGGAACGATTTTTTGCAAAACGCATACATACTCCAAACATTTTTTGAGAATAGTAGTTATATAGTTTCTCTTGTGCAAATTTGTTGTTTGAAAGGCATTCTGTAATAAGTGTTTTAGAATCTATCATTATAGCTTTTGTTTAATTCTTTAGTTTTATCATGTAAAACCTTAGAATAGTTTTTTATAAAAATTATTCTGAAACTCGTTTGCTAAATATTAACCACGAACAGATAATTTTTAATTCTTGACAAAACTTTTTAAAAAAAATGGGGATTACTATCTTTTTAGTATTACAAAAACAGTACAAGGTTAAATTTTTTTACCTTACATTGACCATACAGCAACTTGTAAGTGTGTGGTAATTAAACGGTAGTGCGAAAAAAATGTCATGTCGTGGTAATTACATTTTTGCTATAAAAGAGGAGAGGC
>JAYEOD010000086.1:0-4766 GCA_034722575.1 Bacteroidota bacterium
TTTGAGTTATCACAAAAATAGAAAAATATATTTATAGAATTGGATGTTTCTTTAATTATATTAAAAAAAAGTTGTTTTTTTTTTGTGTGGTATGAGAAGTTTGAGCGAAATTATAGAGTGTAGAGCAAAAAAAAAGCAGTCCGAAGACTGCTTTTTTATTATTTTAGAATAGTATTATTTGTTTTTAAGAGCTGAATGTGCTGCTGCTAATCGTGCAATTGGCACTCTAAAAGGAGAACAACTTACATAATCCATACCAACATTATGGCAGAATTCTATAGAGCTAGGCTCTCCACCGTGCTCACCACAAATACCTGTTTTTAAATCAGGGCGAACTGAACGACCTTTTTCAATACCCATTTTAACAAGTTGTCCAACACCGGTTTGATCTAATACTTGGAAAGGATCTGCTTTAAGGATACCTTTTTCAATATATTCCGGTAAAAATTTACCGGCATCATCACGAGAATAACCAAATGTCATTTGAGTTAAGTCGTTAGTACCAAAAGAGAAGAATTCAGCAGATGTTGCAATTTCGTTAGCAGTAAGTGCAGCACGAGGAATTTCAATCATTGTACCAACAAGGAAATCGATTTTGTCATTACGTTCAGCAAATACGGCAGCAATTGTTTTACGAACAACATCTTCTTGCATTTTCATCTCCTGAATAGTTCCTGTTAAAGGAATCATAATCTCAGGTTTTGCAACAATACCTTTTTCTTTTAGGTTAAGTGCTGCTTCAATAATAGCTCTTGACTGCATCTCTGTAATTTCAGGATATGTATTTCCTAAACGACATCCACGGTGTCCAAGCATTGGGTTAACCTCTTCAAGAGATTCTATCTTAGCTTTAACTTTAGCTAATGGAATATTTAATGATTCAGCAATCTCTATTTGTTGTTTCTCTTCGTGAGGAACAAATTCGTGTAATGGTGGATCCAATAAACGAACTGTTACAGGAAGATCTTGCATAGCTTTAAAAATTCCCTCGAAGTCTTCTCTTTGTAGAGGCAATAGTTTATCTAAAGCCTTACGACGACCTGCTTCATCTTCTGCAAGAATCATTTCGCGCATTGCTTTAATTTTAACTCCCTCGAAGAACATGTGCTCTGTACGGCAAAGACCAATACCAATAGCACCAAAATCGCGTGCTTGTTTTGAGTCTTTTGGAGTATCAGCATTTGTTCTAACATCTAAACGAGCATATTTACTAGAAAGCTCCATTAGTTTACTAAAATCATCGCTTACTTCAGCATTCATGGTAGGAACTCTGTCTTCATATACATCACCTGTAGAACCATTTAATGAAACCCAATCGCCTTCATGAAAAGTTTTGCCATTAACACTTAATGTTCTCTCTTTGTAGTTGATGTTAACTTCACCTGCTCCGGATACACAGCATTTACCCATTCCTCTGGCAACAACCGCAGCGTGCGATGTCATACCACCACGAGCAGTAAGAATACCACGAGCATCATTCATGCCTTCTAAGTCTTCAGGAGATGTTTCCATACGAGCAAGAATTGTGGTGTCGAATTTTTTAGCCTCATCAGCAAAAAATACTAATTGTCCTGTTGCAGCACCCGGTGATGCAGGAAGACCTTTAGTTATTGTTATTGCTTTTCCTAGTTCTGCTTTATCAAATACAGGGTGTAGAAGTTCGTCAAGTTTGTTTGCTTCAACACGTAATAGAGCTTCTTTTTCGTCAATAATTTTTGCGTCAAGCATTTCCATAGCCATTCTTACCATGGCAGCACCTGTACGTTTACCATTTCTTGTTTGTAGTAACCAAAGTTTACCATCTTGTATAGTAAACTCAAGATCCTGCATATCTAAGTAGTGGTCTTCAAGTTTTTGTTGAATAGTGTCAAGCTCTTTATATTGAGCAGGCATTGTCTCTTCTAGAGAAGGGAAGTTTTTAGCTCTCTCTTCTTCAGTAATATTTTGTAATTTAGCCCAACGTTTCGATCCCTCTATAGTGATTTCTTGCGGTGTTCTTACACCTGCAACAACGTCTTCACCTTGTGCGTTGATAAGATATTCACCATTAAAAATGTCTTCACCGGTACCTGCGTCACGAGTAAACGCAACACCGGTAGCAGAGTTTGCTCCCATATTACCAAATACCATTGCCTGTACGTTTACAGCAGTCCCCCACTCTTCAGGGATGTGGTTCATACGACGGTAGTATATGGCACGGCTTGTATTCCAACTGTCAAAAACAGCCATAACAGAGCCCCATAATTGATCCCAAGGATTTGTTGGGAAATCATGGTTAGTATATTCTTTTACTTTTGCTTTAAATTTAGCAACAAGCTCTTTTAATTCCTCAACTGTTAATTCAGTATCGTTTTTATAACCTTTAGACTCTTTTGTCTCTTCTAAAATTTCTTCAAAAGGATCTACATCTTCTTTTGTTTTTGGTTTCATACCTAAAACAACATCACCGTACATTTGAACAAAACGACGGTATGAGTCCCAAGCAAAACGTTCGTTACCGGTTTTTTTAGCTAAACCTTCAACGGCAGCATCATTCATTCCTAAGTTAAGAACAGTGTCCATCATACCAGGCATAGAAACACGCGAACCTGAGCGTACTGATAAAAGAAGTGGGTTTTCGTTGCTACCAAATTTTGTTCCCATTGCTTCTTCAACCATGGTAACTTGTTTTTCAACTTTTTCTTTAAGAAATTTAATAACGGCTTCTTTTCCTAAAGTATTGTATTCGGTACATACTTCGGTAGTAATAGTAAATCCCGGAGGAACTGGTACGCCAATAGAGCTCATTTCTGCTAAGTTAGCCCCTTTTCCGCCTAATAGATTTTTCATAGTAGAATTTCCTTCAGATTTTCCATCTCCGAAGAAATAAACTCTCTTTTTATCTTTATTGTTTCCCATAGTGATTTAATATATTTATGTTATAATGTATTACCTTTTTTTCAAGCGACAAATTTAATGAAAATAACTTTTATAAGCATTATTAAACTTATTTTTGTTAATTTTTCGTAATCGTTTGCAAAGCTTGTGCCTTTTGATTTGTAGTGTGTTATTACTTATTTAGCTTGTTTACTATTTTATTACTAACTGAATGGATCAGATGTAAATCGTTTTTACTTAGTACAGAAATTCTTTCGAGTATTCTATTGTAGATTGGGTTCTCTATTTTAATCCCTATTTTTTTTAATGATATTGAAATATCATTTTTTAAATTTCTAAAACCTCGATACTCCTCTTTACCTTCTTTAAAAGCAGAATAATTTATATTTGTGATTGGATTTGTTGAAAAAATATATGCATAAAGCATTACAGCTTGCGATAAATTTAATGATGGATAGGTAGTGTGGAGTGGTATAAAACTTACTATATCGCATAAGTTTATTTCGGAATTTGTTAAACCACTCTCTTCTCGTCCAAATACTATTCCTATAGTATTAATAATCTCTTTTTTGTTTTCGATAATCTGCGAAACTTCTTCAATAGGGTAATAATCGTGTTTTATATTTCGTTTTTTTGCCGAGGAGGCAACTAAAAAATCAATATCTTTTGTAGCTTCTTCTAGTGTAGAAAATACTTTAGCATCCTCTAATATCTCTCCCGATGCATGAGCTAACCATTTTGCTTCATTAGCTAGATGGTTTCCCGGATTAACTAAACGCAATTCGTTAAATCCCATGGTTTTTATTGCTCGGGCAGATGCGCCAATGTTCTCGGGAACAGCAGGCTCTACTAAAATAAATACTGTTTTCACACTATTTTGTATTTGTGATTATTCTTTATAATATCATGACAATAAAAAAGCCACGCAAAATTTCGCGTGGCTTTTATTATTTTTAGATAGACTCTGTTTCAACTACTTTCGATAAAATATCAGTATATTCTATAACTAATACTTTCTTCCCGTCAAATTCAGTTTCAATACCCGAAAATTCTTTAAAAAGTACTGTGTCACCAACGCTTATTTCAGCATCTTCTATTTTCCCTATTGCTATTACTTTAGCTGTGTTTTTCTTTTGCTTTGCACTATTAGGAATGTATATCCCACTAGTAGTCTTTTGCTCTTGTTTCTCTTCAGTGATGTCTAAAACAACGTTCTGATTTATTGGTTGTAATTCTTTCATATGTGCAATATTTATTTAATTATTGTTTATTATTTTATTTCAAGTAAATTATTTATTCGTGTTTTATCGAATCCTACAATATATCGACCATTAATACTAATCTGAGGAACTCCTTGTTGGCCGGTTTTTTTAACAAGATTTTGTGCTTTTTGTTGATCTTTTGAAATATCAATATCTTGAAAATTAATTCTGTGACTTCGCAAATGATTCTTTAGTGTAGTACAGTGATGACACGTCGGGGTTGAATATATGATAACTCTTTTTGGTTTTTCTTTTGATGCAGTAGATTTTACAATGTTATTATCCATAACATTTTTATAAAAAGCAGGTTCGTGACAGCCTTTTATTATTCTCGATAAAGTACCCTTTTTAAACTCTATTAGTGTTGGGGCTGAGGTGATGTTATATTTTTTATGAATATCTTTTACTTCATTAACATCTACATAATATATAGTGTGGTCAGATATCGTCTCATCAATTTTTTTAATGTTCTCGAAAGCACAATCGCTTTGTTCCGAACCGTTTTTAAAAATCAGTAAGTACAATTTTTCTGTATTGCTAATTTCACTAAGTAAACTATTATGAGATTTGATTTCTTTCAGCATTTTTTTTATCCGATTTTATAACCTTTCACATATCCGATTTTAT
>JAYEOD010000087.1:0-4646 GCA_034722575.1 Bacteroidota bacterium
TTGATCAAATAATCTAAAAGCAGTGATGATACTGAGTTTTTCCGTGGCAAAAAAAACGCCCCAACAAAGTAATTTAATACTTTATCTTGGGGCGTTGAGTTATTTTACAAAGAGTTTTTTATCGAAACTCAATTAAATTTATCTCAAACATTAAAACAGAATACGCTGGAATATTTCCCGTTGACTGTGAGCCGTAGCCTAATTTCGATTTTTATATAAAGCAGGACGTTTTATTTAATAAAAAGAGTTGACTGTGAGCCGTAGCCTAATTTCGATGGGATGTATAAAGTTATTTTTCCTCCGGTTTTTATTAGCGGAATACCATACTGCCATCCTTTTATAAGGTTTTTTAATTTGAATGTTACAGCATCGGCTGTTGTTTCGTCAAAAACAGTTCCGTCAAGAAGTTGCCCTTTATATCTTATCGTAATATAAGAGTTTGAATTAGGATGATTGCCGCTACCGGTTTTAGAAATAACATAATATATCCCCGATTCGTGTTGTGTGGCTTCTATGCTATTGTCTTCTAAATATTTCTCAATAGTCTCTCGGTCAACGTCCATATGATCGTCTTCATCTTCTTTAGTGCATCCTGTCGTAAACAGAAATATAGCCACTAATGCTAATAAGTATTTCTTCATTATTCTATTTTAATATTATTACAGAGCGTAAATATATCTAAAAAAATCATCCCGCATCCTGCAACATCCTATCTATGCCCCCTATTTAGATCTATAAAGTCAAGTGTTTGGTTCAGAATGTTCGCTGTCGAGGCTTTCGTAGTCTTAAAAAACATGAGTTTACTGTAGTAAATAACTGTTTTTTAAGACAAGAATAACGAAGAGAGCGGACATTATGGACAAACACTATTTAAAAGCCTTCTCAAGCAGTCCATCGCCTTTAAGCGATAATCTGTCGAAATAATCAGGAACCGGTTTGCCGGTCATCTTATCAACATACATTTTAGCAAGATACTGTCCCAGCATAAAGCCTTGTCCGCGTAGCCCTATAAACATTCCTTTTGCAGGATCGATAATCATTTTTGGCTCTACATAATAGCCCGACCATGCCGCCTGAAATCCTGTTGCTGATAAATCAGGAATCCAATCTACGAATATCTCGGAAACGATTTCTAAAAATTCTTTCGAATTCACTTTCATATTTTGCCATGTCTCTATATGCTCATTAGCAGGAGAAGCACATCCAATAATCTGTCCGGTTTCAGCTAACTGCTGACCATATACTGCCGTAAAACCTTTGTAATTTCTTCTGTCAATCACCATCGGCAGCGGAGTGTTATTAGCTCCTAGCATTGGTAGTCGGCGAGTAATAAAAGCCTGATGTTTTACAGGATAGATACCTGTTTCTATACCAAGTTTTTTAGCAAAGTCGCCACCCGAAGCACCCATGGCATTTATAAATTCATTAGCATGATATTCGATATACTCTCCATTGTCTTTTTTTACAATAGCAATATATTTATCGTCTTTTTTCTCTATATCAATCAGTTTGTGTCCCTCTAACGAAATACCGCCTTTGTCAACTCCCAACTGGCGAATTGCATCAACCACCATCCCCGGTGTTGCTTGCCAACAATTGCGTGTTACTAAGGCTGCTTGATATTTCTTTAAATCAGGATTAAAAAACGGAGAGATCTCTTTTCTGAAATCTTTCGGCTCTATCATATAAGCATCCGACCATTCAATAGATTTTTCGAGTGCGTTATACATATCATTATCATGAGCCATTGTAACATAATTTATGTCATGATAGTTGATGTTACTTATCTCTTGCAGCTCTTTAAAAATACGTTGATTATTTTCTGCTATATTCGATAATTCAGGAAGGCTGAAATTGGGGCGTCCTCCTGCAATATTCCTCCACGAACCGCCATACTCCGAATTTATTATTACCGGCTTTCGTCCTGCTTCTGCAAGATATCTGAACAGAGCGCTACCGCCAATACCACCACCGGCAATAAGCACGTCAACCTCTTCTACTTTTGTTTTTTTAGAACCATACGAAATAGTAATCTCTTCGTGTTTGTTTTTCGGATACATTTCGCCCATCTCAATTTGGTTAGAGAGTGGAGCGCGTGGTGTAGCATTTCCGCTTAGCTTAATACCTTTTGCTGTCAGCTCCATGCGAAGTCGTTTTACACACCTTTTTCCTCTACATGCTCCCATTCCTAAGCGCGTAGTGTGTTTTATTTCATCTATCGAAATAACTTTTCTATCGCCTATAACATCCATCACATTGTCCATTGTTACGTCTTCGCAATGACAAATGAATGTTTTTCCGTCTTCAATTTTTTCCTCTTTTAATTCAATCTCTTCGGGGAAGCTCTCTTTAATAATAAAGCCTCTTGCGTTAGTGATGTCTGTTCCGTGTATATCTAACGATTTTACACGGGCAATATTGGTTTTGTTTGGCTTTTTCAATATTTTCTCAACAATACCATTACCAAGAATTTTTCCGTTGTTATCAACTAAATATACCTCTTCTTGTTCGTTAACAGCATATTCTATTGGTAAAAACAGCCAGTCTTTTTTAGGATTATATCCAAAAATCGCTAGTCCCGGACATTGATATACGCACTGCATACATCCTGTGCACTTATCGTAATCAACTACAGGTATGTTGCTAGTGGTGTTTTTTGTTATAGCGCCTTGTGGGCACGAAAATACGCATGGGTTACATGCAAAACCGTATAAGCAGTCGATTGCAACAAATGGTTTTTCTTCCATCCTTTTTATTTCCGGTAGAGCAGCAGTCTCTTTTATTCTTTCCGGTTCTTGTTGCGATTCGATGTATTGTTTCGATATATCGAGATATTTATGATAGTTGAATCTTATTTTTTGTGTTTGGAGAATGTCGTAAGCGGCTTGTTGTCCGCGTAATACGGCGCTAGTGCCTTCTCCAATGCGTATTGCATCGCCTGCGCCTTCGCAGTGTTGCCCGAATATATTTTTTCCTTTTGTAAGCAATTCGTCATCCGAAGTCAGTCCGGTACAAATATTTATAGCATCTATTCCGTCAATAATTTTTTCCGTTCCCGGGATGGGTTTAAAGTTCTCGCATTTTGCAATTAAAGCGCCTGTAATACCGGTGTAGTCTTTGTTTGGTATAGCCTTTAACAGGATGTAAGAGGTCATAATAGGAATCCCTAAACGACGTACTCGATTTGCCTGTACCGGAAAACCTCCTTCGTGAGGTTGTGCTTCGAGGATGGCTTTTACATTTGCTCCGCCCTGCATTAGCTGGTACGAAGTCAAGTATCCAATATTACCGGCTCCTATTGTTAATATGTTTTTACCAAGAAGAGTAAGTTCGGTATTCATCATTTTTTGTACTACGGCAGCAGTATAAACTCCCGGCACGTCATCATTCTCAAATGCCGGCATAAATGGCACTGCACCTGTTGCTACAATTAAGCTATCGGCATCAATATAGTAAACCTCTTCTGTTTTTATGTTTTTTACTGCTAATCGTTTTCCTTGTAGTATATCCCATATAGTAGAATTCAGGAAAATACCATCATGGTTATCACCCGCAAGTTGATTGGCAATATCAAATCCTCTCTGTCCGCCAAATCTTTTCTCTTTCTCGAAAAAGAAAAATTGGTGTGTCTGCATTAAAAATTGTCCGCCAATTTTATCGTTATTATCAATAACAATATTATCAACACCGTGTTCGTTTAAAACCTCACGAGCTGCTAATCCGGCAGGTCCGGCGCCAATAATGGCTACCGATGTTTTATATACTTTACTGGCTTTGTCTTTTTTTATAGGAGTTTTTGTAGGATAAAAATCTTCCGGAATCTCTCTTACCTCTTTCACGTCATCGACAAGAGTAACGCATATCCTTTTTACTTTACCGTTAACAAGCATTTCGCATGCTCCACATTTCCCTATGCCACACTCTAAAGTACGGTTTCTTCCTTTTACACTATGGCTGTGAACAGGATATCCGGCTTGATGTAATGCCGCCGCAATTGTAAAACCTTTTTCGCCTATTACCTTCTCTCCATTGTAACTGAACTCTATAGTAGCATGTTCTGTTACGTCTATTATGGGATGCTTATTTATTTTATACATCTGTTATATTGTTGTAGTTGTTTTTTAGTAGTTATGTCGTTAAAAACATTGTGAACAAATGTAGAAATTTTAGTTGTTTCTTAAAATGGTTTAATAAATTTTTGTAAGTAATAACAGTATTTGGATACAATTTAAATTGAGGGGCTCAAAGCTTCCCCCTACAATATTATTCAAGGTGTTGCCATTGGGTTGGAATAAGTTGCTGCTTTATGGCGGTTTTTTGTTTGGGATGTTCGTTGTTGGTTTTATTTTTTGTGTTGTTGATTTATTTTGTTTTCCGGGTGTTGGTATTGGGCTGAAAGCCAGGGAAATCGCCTTTAAAAATTGTTATTTAACCCGTTGATTATTAACTTGACAAAAAAAATGTCGAATTCCATCCAACCGATAAAAAATAGAGAGGTAGATCAGGCTGAAAGTCTGAGATAAAAATAAGTAATGAGTTGGATTGGCATTCAGAAAAATGTTATTCAGCTCGCAGCGAAGCATTAGAGAGACCGGGAAGCTGAGAACTTGTTCGAAGATCACCCGGCCGAACCTATACCAAAAACA
>JAYEOD010000088.1:0-4597 GCA_034722575.1 Bacteroidota bacterium
TTCCTTTACTAAAAAAATCGGAACAATATAAAACAGCCGATTTAGATACTTATTACTATTTTGCTATTGTTTATAATGGACTTAAAAAATTCGATAAAGCATTTGAAGCAACTAAATCGGCTATAGCAAAAGGTGGTAGCGAAAAAGTTATTGCTAACGTTTACTTTGAACAAGGTAATGCTTTAGCAGGATTAAATAAAAACACTGAAGCTTGCGAGGCTTACACAAAAGCGCTTAACGGACCAAATGCCAAAGCAGCTGATTTCCAAATGAAAGAAGTTCTTAAGTGTAAATAAAATATTTTTAATAATATTATTTAAAGGGTTATCGTTTCGATAACCCTTTTTTTTTGTAAAAAAATATTACATTTGTCGCTGATTATATAGTTACAGAGCCTCAAGCATGAATTTTTAAATTGATTTTTTATATGGAATACATTACTATATCAGGTATAGTATATCTATTTTTTGTTATTGTGTTAGCAAATATTGCAGGAAAGCGTAAAATTGGTGGACTTAAAGTGATGTTGATATCTCTTTTTTTAACACCGTTAACAGGATTGCTTACAATTTTATTATCAAAAAAAACAAACCTTGTGCATATCACAGGATATATATGCCCAAAATGTGGTTATGAGTTTACTGAATATATGGAATACTGTCCTAACTGTTCTGTTGGTGAAAATCAAATAAAATTAAAAAAGATTAGTTACAAAAGTTTATAACAACTCACAAAACTTAGCCTCACTTAAAACCCATCACAACTTTCCCGAAACAACAACTGTCTTTTTAAAATGCTCTACATCGCCATTGGTATTATAAATCTCAAAGTATAAGATATAATATCCTATCGCAGCTTTTTCTCTATCGTCGGTAATTCCATCCCAAAAAATTTTTCCTGATGCTGCTAAAAACAAATTATTTTCAAGCACTCTAACGCTATATCCATTTTTATCAAACACCCTGATATTAGCAGTATAACCCAATTGCGACATATTATAATCAATCACTAAAACGTCGTCAATGCCATCATTATCGGGAGAAAAAATTTTCTTTTCCAAAACAAAATCATCACCTGCAGATTCATTATTTACCCTTTGCGAATTCTCATATCCCGGTGTGGCAAATCCTACCTTTTCGGCAGCAGAGTGCCAATTTTTTTTCTCTTTCGAGGATGTTTCAGAATAAATTCTCTCCAAAGAGACCCCTTTAGTACTGTTCAACAAAGGATAGTGCATCTCATCGCTATAAAGCGCTCTATCAATAACATTTCCATTCAAGTCTGTAATATCCACAACCCCCGAAGAGGCGCTTAAATTCGGCATATTATCACATTCAAAAAGTGTTTTAATATCATTTACATGATAAAAATCTTCAATTCCCGAAAAATTGCGTGAAACAGCCAGATATTTCTTAGGCATAAGAATATAATTCTGAAATGTAATCCTATCTTTACTCTCCGATTGCATTGTAAAATCATCGAGATAATCGATAATCAACTCCGACAAATCTATTGCTTTTGTCGAGCGATTATAAATTTCTATAAACTCACTACCACCATCCAAAGCATTAAAAAGGATTTCATTAATCACAATATCATTACTATCGGCAGTTTCGGGAATTAAAAAAGGCACCTCGCTACTTTCTATTGTATTTCCCACACAATCTGTCAACGAATTTGAAATTTTTAAGCTATACTCTTTTCTTTTTTCAAAGGAGGATGAGAACTCCAATTTCACACTTTTATATGCCGGAGCAATTGGTTTTATCCTTTCGGGGATGATATTTCCGGGCTGCACAACAAAATCATAAAACGTAGTGCTATCCATCGATTCATTAAAAACACAAATCAGCGATGCACTATCCGGAATCATCAACCGATAAAAATCCGGTTTATCATTATCAGGATTCAACTCTTTAACCGAATTCTCAATTCCCGGAGTTCCTCCGGCGCTATTTTTCGAAGCCGTCCAATTACAATTTTCTCCGCAAGGATTTTCAACATCAATCATCTCCAGCGACCAACCGCCCTCCTCTTTCAGTTCATCATCATACCAATCAATCTCAAAATCAACAAAATGAATCAACTGATTATCTTTTCCAATTAATTGTATTTCGCACCCGCTATTCGAAATCCCAAGGCTACTAACAAATACTCTATTTCGGGTATTTTCTATTTCGTTTTCACTTTCCGTGATGACTAAATATCCGCCGGGCATTAGCGACGTTCCCAAAGGAAACAGAATATTTTTTGACCCAACACACAATGTAAACTGCGACAAATCAGCCGAAAAATCGGTTTTATTATAGAGCTCTATATATTCTGCTTCCGGCAAATTATTTGGTGCAGGATTCACGTCAGCCATTATTTCATTTATCACTATTTCGCCATAATTAAAACTGTGGTTTGCAAAACGAACTGTTTCTGCCTTCATAAAATTTCCGGCATAATCTTCTGCTAAAGAGTTTATTTTTAAATGGTAAACCACATCATCCGAAAAGAAAAAATCAGAATCATATAACACAATACAATTATGAGCAGGGAAATTTATTGTCACGCTATCCGGGAAACCGAATTCCTGAACCTCGAAACATTTATTTTGAAATACTGTTACACTATCTAACGACTCTGAAAAAATCAATTCCACAGAATTTTCATCAATAATAGAAACGTGCTTTACAAATGGATTCTCATTATCAGTATTCAAAGCCAGAACAGAATTTGCATTTGCCGGCGTTCCTCCGCTTTCGTGCTGCGACGCATTCCAATTATCAACTCCTCCAAAAGCATTATTAGCATCTATCATCTCTAACGACCAACCTCCATTTTCCTTTTCTTCATCGTGATACCACTCCTTTTTATAATCCAGATAATGTAATAACTCACCACTGCTGCTCTTCAAAATCATCTGCGACTCGCTATTAACAGGAAATTGAGTAAAATAAATAACGTTCCCGTACTCTTCATATCCGGAATTATCATCAGAAATCAATAAAAAATCGTTAGGAAAAACAGTACTATTTTCAGGAAAAACATATCTGTGAGTTCCGAATGACAGCACGCATCCCGTAAGGTTTAATAAATTATTAGAACAATTAAACAGCTCCACAAAATCGTAAGCCGGAAGATTTGTTGGCACAGGATTTACATCGCACATTATTTCATTAATCACAACATCGCCGATATGAGGAAAAATCGGCTGCAAATAAACAAACAGAAGCACTTCATCGTGCATAATATTACCACTCAAATCTTTTATTCCCGATACATTTATTGAATATTCCCGATTATTCTCAAAATCGTTTTCAAAAAACAGATGAATAATATCAGGATTCTGACTATCTAAAACAGCCTGAAAAGGCGATCCTACTCCATTATTCACAAAATAGTTTAAAACCTCAACAACACTTGACTCTTCGAGGTATTCAGAAAAATTAATATCCAAAGAATTTTGCGTCACAACCTCCACACTCTCAATTTGAGGAGCAATAAGGTCAGCTATTATGTTTCCATGATAAAAATCATCGAAATAAAATTTTGTGCTGTTACTAATAGTATAATTACACTGAATAATAAAATGATTTATCGCGATAAGCGTATTATCAACTCCCTGTGCTTCGAGCTGATATAAACCACTATTTGTTGGGTCGATAAAAATTTTCCATCTGCCACTATTAGTTCGAGTAATTTTAAAACTCATATCGAATGATGAAGAGATAAGTCCATCAGAACTGCGACAAATCACAGAATCTGTGCTTTGCGACACCCTGTGAAGCTCCACTGCATCGTTGCTACCACTTTCACCAAGCTGCAAGAAAAAAGCCTCGCCGGGAGCATCAGGAGTTGGATTTGTAGCACCAAGATAAATTCTGGCATTATTATTTGCCGAAGGCGAGAAAGAGAGTTTTGCACGGAAACGCCACTCTGCGCTATCTAACAAGTAAGTTGGAAGCGACAAAAACGAACTTCCCTCCTCTTCGGCATTAAGCTGTAAAATTAAATCATCATTAATAATAAATTTATCAACATTGCCGCTCCATGCCGGGTTCTGTAAAAAATCACCATCAATAAAATCATCAGTAAATTGAGCTACAGCAATTACCGGAATCAACATTAACAAAAAAAATACTTTTTTCATAACATAGGGGTGTTTAGAAAAACATTTGTGATGTAATACCAAAAACATATCAAAATGAGCGATAAAAATTGTTTCTTTTTCTCTTCTTCTTTGTTTAAAAATAATTACGTAGCTAAGGCTATGAAATGATTTTTAATCGCGAATAAGAAAAAAACAATTCAATTTTTTTATCGATCATTTTAACACGTATTTGGTATAATACAAAATCGCAACAAAGCATTGCTAAATCATATTTCCAATAAATATAGTATTTTTGCGTTTTAATAACAAGTATAAAACAGAATACACATAAATAAAAGAATGAACATTGCAGTAATAGGCGCTACAGGACTTGTTGGACAAGAGATAATTAAAGTAATTGAGGAACACAATATCAAAGTCGATTCTCTTTTTGCTGTTGCATCAGAAAAATCGGTAGGGAAAAAATTCACTTTTCGTGATAAAGAGATTACTGTTATT
>JAYEOD010000089.1:0-4546 GCA_034722575.1 Bacteroidota bacterium
TGCATACATTATCGCTTAAATTTCTATTTGTTTGAAAATCTCCATATTCTGCTCTGTCAGGTTCATTTATTATATTTTTGTTATTTGAAATAGTATTAATTAGTTCATCTAATTCTGATTGTAGTTCAAAAAAACCATTTATACCACAAATTGATTTTATCTTTGAATTTAAGTTTTCAACAAGTAGTTCTTTTGAATTTTCAAAAAAATCAATTACAGAATTAGTAATATTTGCTTCAAATACTTTCATATTAAATATTTACCTTATCTACAATTTTTGTAATACCTTTTACTTTTTCAGATAAGGCTACAACTCTTCCATATTGTAATCTCCATTGCAGAGCATTAGAAATAGTTAAATATCCTAATTTTGGTGTCTTTTGTAGAATTTGTTTTGCAATTTGACTTAAAGTAATATCATCAGCAGGAATATTTTTATCATTGAGGTAAGAGATAATATCTTCTTCATTTGCTCCATCGTCTACCATTTAATCAATCTGAAAGTAGTTGTATAATCTGCTGTTCTTTCTTTTTCGATAAAAGAACAACTTTTAAAGTCTAATATAGCAGTTTCATTTTCTTGATTGTCAGTTTTTTCATAAACAAAACAAGTAGATTATAACCAAGTCCATATATTTTTTGTTTTGCATCTTTAAAAGGACTTGATGACTGAGGTTGTTTTATTGAAGTTACTTTAATGTCTGTATTTATTTTTGGTGCAGATAAATCAATTCCACGAGCAGAATTTCCATTGTCAAGTTCAAAATTCTTATTTATAAATTCTTTAAATTTATGTTCAATATATGTTCCAACCGCTTTTCCGTCAGTTACGCCAAATAATTCCTTATTTTTATATTTGATTTCTTGTTTGCAAAACGCATTTGCAGAACTAATTAAATCTTTTATTGTCAATTCTTTTTTACTCATTATTTTCCTTTAAATTTTCTGATCACAAATTTACAAATAATTATTCGAGATACCGTTTCTTATTTGCAGTTCCGTTCTTCGCATTACACACAATAATTGATTGTTTGTTTAAACCTGATTACTCAGGTGGAATTGTTGAAATAGCAAGGCAATCTATATTTCTCGTGACAAAATCAAATTTAATATACTGTTAGAATATGCCATTAAATTTAATTCGCAAGCAGTTATAAAACGACTTGGATTTATTTTAGAAACATTAAAAATTGAAACAAATATAATTAAAGATTTACAAAGGTTGAAAACAAGTTCCGTTGTGCTTTTAGATACAGAACTTCCAAAATCAGGAAAAATAAAAACAAAATGGAGTATTCAGCAAAATATTGAAATAGAAACCATTAAAACAGCTACTTATACATGATAAAGCCGGGGAAAATACAAAAGAAAGCCCGAACAGTAGGTGTTCGAGACCAGCAAATTGAAAAGGATTATATTTTATCTTGGATTTTGCAAGGTGTGGCTATGAATAATGAATTGTCGAAAGTAATTGTTTTGAGAATGTTGGAGTGCCAAAACTTGAATATGATGATAAACAAGGAATAAAAGTTAAAAAACTACTTCACACGCCCCGGATTATTTGATACAAAACTTGCCCAACCGCTATAATTTCCCGAATCAGCTCCCTCTACTTTATCGCCCTGGAAATAGTGACACAAAGCAACAGCAAGCGCATCAGTAGCATCAAGATATTTAGGCTCCTCTTTAAAATTCAGCAATTTTTGTACCATCGAAGCAACTTGTTCTTTCGATGCAGCACCTTTTCCTGTAATACTTTGCTTTATTTTTCGTGGTGCATATTCGGTAATTGCAACATTGCGATACAACCCGGCAGCCATGGCAACGCCTTGTGCCCTACCAAGTTTCAACATCGACTGAACATTTTTTCCATGGAAAGGAGCTTCCAAAGCCATCTCGTCAGGATTATATTCATCGACAAGAGAAAGCACTCGTTCAAAAATTCTTTTTAACTTTAACGCATGGTTGCTTAATTTAGCAAGCTTAAGAACACCAAGAGATATCAACTCTATATGGTTTCCTGTTATTTTAATTAAACCATATCCCATTACATTTGTACCGGGATCGACACCTAATATGATGCGTTCTTTTTTTGCCAAAACAGACTCTTATTTACAAACAATTTTTAATAATGATTAACCGAACAAAGGTAAAGAAAACTTGGAATTACATACTACAAACAGCAATAGTTATTGTTGCATACGGTTTTTTGTATTACCAAGTCTTTTACAAAAAAGATATTCCCGATGTAGAGATGTTGCTCAGCAATTATTCCGGTGCGTGGATATATAGTGCCTTTTTTATTGTATTTATCATGATGTTTTTGAATTGGAGTATAGAAGCAATAAAATGGAGATTTTTGATAAAAAAAGAGGAGGAGATAAGTTTTTTTACAAGCTTAAAAGCTGTTTTTGCAGGGGTTACAGTAAGTATTTTTACCCCAAACAGAGTAGGGGAATATTTTGGCAGAGTGTTTATACTAAAGAAAACACATCCCTGGAAAGGGATTTTTATTACAATAATAGGTAGCTTTTCGCAACTTTTGGTTACCATGTTAATAGGAACGATAAGTTTTTGGATCTTCTCAAAAAAATATCTCACCAACTTAACTACAACGTCCGAATATTTACTAAACGCCATGATAATAACCTCAATAGCATTAGTAATATTTATGTTTCTGTTTTACTTTAATGTAAAAATTGTTGAGCCAATAGCAAATCGCCTATTAAACTCACGGTGGAAAAAAACCGCAAAATATATAAAAATATTCTCAGCTTTTAAAACCAGCGAGTTACTAAAAGTTTTTCTGTTAAGCTTATCGCGATACGTTGTTTTTACTTTACAATATATAATATTATTACGTGCTTTTCAGGTTCCCGTGTCTATTATCGATGCGGTGATGTTAATTACGCTTTTACTTTTTATTATGACGGCAATACCAACCATATCACTTGCTGAAATAGGTATTCGAGGGTCTGTTATTATTTCAATTTTTAGTATCTTTTTTAATAATTCGTCCGTATTTATATCAGAACATGAATTAACCTTAGTTACAACAACTCTATTTATATGGATTATAAATCTTGTGCTACCGGCAATAATTGGAAGCATTTTTGTGTTCCAATTAAAATTCTTTAAAAAAAATAATTCAACCAAATGATAATCACTATTTACATAATTGCATTTGTTTATTTAGCTTTAATTCTGTGGCTTACAGTTGGGTGGTTTCGGTTACCCGGATGCGAAAAAAACAATATTAAACCAAACATATTTATATCAATAGTAATTGCAGCACGCAACGAAGAAAAAAATATTGGCTTATTGCTTAACGATTTAAAAAAACAGAATTACCCTAACAAAATGTTTGAAGTAATAATTGTTGACGATGCTTCAACTGACAACACTTTTAAAATAACTAAAAAGAAGTTAAAAAATTCAAATATCAATAATGCAATTTTAAGATTAGATACAAAACAAAATAATTATTCTCCTAAAAAAAGAGCATTAGAAAAAGGCATCTCCATTGCAAAAGGGGAACTTATAATTACTACCGATGCCGATTGCAGAGTAACAGAAAATTGGATTAGCAGTTTTATTCCCGCATATAAAACAAAAGAAACAGCAATGATAATAGGGCCAGTTACTTTTCATAACAACAAAAACCTTTTCGGAAAAATACAGAGTCTCGAATTTTTAAGTCTGATTGCCAGCGGTGGCGGTGCAATAGGAAATAACACAATATTAATGTGTAACGGAGCTAATTTAGCATTTAGTAAAAAAGCATTCGAAATAATTGGAGGTTATAGCGGAAACAAAAAGTTTGCTTCGGGCGATGATGTGTTTTTAATGATGAAGATGAAAAAGCATTTTGGCAAAGAGAGGATCACTTTTCTTAAAAAAGAAGATGCCATAGTAAAAACAGCACCTCAAAACAATCTGCGCAATTTCTATAACCAACGAATACGCTGGGCTGCCAAAACATCGGGATACAAAAACATCTTTATGCAATCGGTAGCAATTATAGTTTTTTTGATGAATTTAACAATTGTAAGTTCGGGAATAGCAGCTATTTTTCTTCCTTCGCTGTTACTGCCGTTTCTTATTATTCTGGCAGTAAAAACAGTAATCGATTTCCCTATTCTTATTGCCATAACATCATTTACAAAACAAAAAAAGCTACTCCTGCTCTACCCCATCACGCAAGTGTTAATAATATTTTATACAGTAACAATAGCACTCCTTTCGCAGATTTCAACTTTTAAATGGAAGGACAGAGAGTTTTTGAAATAGAATTATCCTTAAAATAAGAATAGATTTTTGGCTCTATGTTGTTTGTAGTGGGTTTTATTAAATGTCAACTTATTATAGGAAGACATGACATTCAACATACAACACTCAACATACAATATTCAATTTTTCTTATTTCTGCAAATTCGACTTTCTTTTAACTCTTTTAGAATTATTTTCAGTTTATGAACAAAATCTTTCCTTGATTCTGCACTTTGAGCTTCCCCATAATTTAATGCAGGTAACTACCACTTCTTAT
>JAYEOD010000090.1:0-22373 GCA_034722575.1 Bacteroidota bacterium
CAGAAAAAAGGAAAAACTAATACATTTACAAATTCAGTTTTGTCAGTTTTCACATACAATCCTCATCAAGAATACAATTTCCGACAAATAGCAAACGCCTTAAAAATCGACGATAAACCAAGTCGCGAATTAATAAAACAAATACTAAATACGTTAGTAAGTACAGGAGTAATAACATCTGTAAAAAGAGGTAAATACAAAATACATCCCGACTATATTCAGAAAAATACTGACAGAACTAACATTACCGGCACTGTTGACATGAAGCAAACCGGTAAAGCATATATCATCAGCAAAGAGACTGAAGAAGATGTATTTATTGGGTCTAGCCACACTAATAGAGCTCTACACGGCGATACCGTAAAAGTGAGTCTATTTCCAAAACGAAAAGGGCGCAAACTTGAAGGACAAATTGTAGAAATATTACAACGTAATAAAACACAATATGTAGGAATGATACAACGTAACAACAATTTTGCTTTTCTTGTTCCCGACATTAAAAATATGCCTTACGATATCTACATCCCAAAAGAAAAACTTACTAAAAACGTAATAAACGGCTATAAGGCTATTGTACGAATTACCGAATGGCCAAAACACCTCAACAACCCTTTTGGAGAGATTATAGAAGTTTTAGGCAAACCCGGCGATAACGATGTTGAGATGACTTCGATATTAGCTGAATTCGACTTCCCTATATCGTATTCCAAAAAGGCATTAAAAGAAGCTGATAAAATTAACGAAGAGATATCGTCGAAAGAGATAGCAAAACGAAAAGATTTTAGATCGATTTACACTTGCACCATCGACCCTAAAGATGCAAAAGATTTTGACGATGCGCTTTCTCTACAAAAACTCAGTAATGGTAATTGGGAAGTAGGAGTGCATATTGCAGATGTATCGCATTATGTTTTACCAGATTCAGAAATAGAAAAAGAGGCTTATAAACGAGCTACATCAGTGTATTTAGTAGATAGAGTTATTCCTATGTTGCCGGAAAAACTCTCCAATAAAGTCTGCTCACTACGCCCGGAAGAAGAGAAACTTACTTTTTCGGCAATTTTTGAACTCGATAATGATGCAAAAATTATTAATGAGTGGTTTGGAAAAACTGTTATTCGTTCCAATAAACGATTTACATACGAAGAGGCTCAAAATATTATTGAAACGGGAGAAGGAGAAAACAGCGACAAAATACTCACCCTGCTACATCTCTCTACGAAATTACGAGACGCAAGATTTGATAACGGATCTATAAATTTTAAATCGACTGAAATAAAATTTGATCTTGATGAAAACGGAAAGCCTATTGGCGCTCACATCAAAGAACAAAAAGAGGCGAATCGTTTAGTAGAAGACTTTATGCTATTGGCAAATAAACGTGTAGCTGAAAAAATTGGACGAAAAAGAGGTGTTACAAAACCAAAAACCTTTATTTATCGTGTTCACGACGAACCTAATCCGGAAAAACTTGAAAATTTCGCCACTTTTTTAAATAAAATAGGATACTCTTTAAAACTTGATTCGCGTAAAGGGTTAGCTAAATCGTATAACGATTTATTTAAGGAAATAGCAGGAAAAGGTGAAGAGAATATGATTGAAACAATTGCTATTCGTACTATGTCGAAAGCAGAATATGCAATTCAAAACATTGGACATTATGGATTAGCGTTTAAATATTATAGCCATTTCACCTCTCCAATTCGTCGTTACCCCGACTTAATGGTGCATCGCTTACTAGATAAGTATCTACAAAAACAGCCATCGGTAAACCCTACCGAATACGAAGAAAAATGTTCTCATTGCTCGGAGATGGAAAAAAAGGCTACCGACGCAGAACGCACTTCAATAAAATATAAACAGGCAGAATTTTTCCTCGACAAAGTAGGAATGGAATTTGACGGTTTAATTTCAGGAGTTAGTAAATGGGGATTGTTTGTGGAGTTAAACAATACAAAAGCAGAAGGATTAATAGCTATAGCCGATTTAGATAATGATTTTTATATGTTGGACGAAGAAAATTATAGTCTTGTAGGAAGAAGACACGGGGAAATATATAAACTGGGAGATGCTATCAGAATAATTGTAAAAAAAATAGATTTGAATAAGAAGCAGATGAATTTTGCTTTGGTATAAATTCTATTTCTGATAAACAAAAAGAGGCAAATAATTTAATATCTGCCTCTTTTTGTTTATGTTAATTTCTTATAAGCCTGCCACCATCGTTCGGGAATTTCGTTAGAGGCTGCTTTTTTATAATCATCGTATGTACACGGAATAATGTAATGACGCTCATACTTTTTCTGTACATTTTCAGGCTCTAAAACCTGCATCCACCATCTATTACTTTTTTTGCTTTTAAAAAACACAATATCGTCAGAATAATCTTCTAACTGTACTCTATAAGTAACAAAATCGTTATCCTTATCGCCCGGAAACTCTCCTCTACGGCTATAAAAACCTTCAATAAAATACCAAATCATCTCAGCAACAAGAAAAGATGTTTGATTATCAGTATCCTTTTTAGGATTAATCTCATAAAAACCGGCTGACGACAATTTATCCGATAATCCGGCATACCAACATAATTGACAAGCCTCTTCACCATAAAAACCATTTGGAGATGCGTTTCCATTCCCCATTGCATCGGAATAACGAATTGTAGAAACATCGAATGTCAACATATCGGCATTTCTTAATAATGGCTCAACTTTTTTAATATCGGAGCGTATATCTCCAAGACGATAAATATCAAAAAACAGAGCGTCCATCAACTCAATAGACTCCTGCTCAACAAAATATGTTTGATATCCAATATTAGTATAATTAAAAAGATAACTTGGTTGATGTAAGATAATCCTACTCAAATAGGATTCAGAATCCATATCCTGTTCAGAATCTCCTAAATCAAAGGCGGGATCTATTGCTGCAATATTAATTATCTTTCCATTATTCTCATACGCTGTATAATTAGCAAAAGTCAAATCCTGACTGCCACCAATAATCAGTGGAAATACTTTAAGTTGCAGCAAAGCACTCACTGTAGATGATAAAGCATAATAAGTATCTTCAACAGTATCGCCTCTTTTAATATTTCCTAAATCAACAATTTTTGGATGATAATTGCCCGGAAACAGGTTATATAATTTTTTTCTAACAGCGTCGGGTGCTGTAGCACAGCCTTCATTGCCTGTAGCTCTTCTATCTTCTTCAACACCAATAATAGCGATATCAAAATCCAAAAAATCGGGGAAATGATCTTTATCAGAAAAAATTTCTAATGTATCGCCAAAACGCAATTTTTTTTCACCAAACGGATACCAAGAGACATCTACCGGCTGAAAATAAATGGATATATCCATGAAAAAACATTTTAAAAATTAAACATACTACTATTGTAAAACCCTACAATAATTTAGCTATTTACAATTTACCTTCAACTATCCATCCACAAAATCTTATGGATCAAATAATTAATCTTCTTACTTTTAGTTTTACGTGTTGTTTTCTTTTTAGTTCCTGTTTCTTTCATTATTTTTTTACAATCTTCAAGGGTCAGTTCTTTAGCGTCAACATCTTTTGGCACTCTAAAATTGTTTTTCTTATGTTTTATGTATGGTCCCCAACGGCCGTTAAGCACCTCTATCTCTTCTTCTTCAAAAGCTTTAATAAATTTCTCCCTATCTTTCTTTCTCTTCTCTTCAATTAATTCAATAGCTCTCTCTTCGGTAATACTGTCTAAATCTTCACCCTTAGGGATAGAAACAAATTTGCTTTTATGTTTTACATAAGGGCCAAAGCGACCAACAGCAACAGTAACCTCTGCCTCTTCGTATATTCCCACTGCCTTAGGGAATTTAAATAACTCCAAAGCCTCTTCTAAAGATATCAACTCAATACTTTGATTCTTTCTTAAACCGGCAAATCTAGGTTTTTCTTCGTCGTCAGCTTCACCAATTTGCGCCATAGGCCCATAACGTCCTATTCTAACATATAAATTTTTTCCTGATTTTGGATCAATACCCAGAAGACGCTCTCCTTTTACACGATCAGAGTTCTCTATTGTATATTCCACTTGTTTATGAAAAGGGAAATAAAACTCGCTAATCATCTCGTTCCAAACTTTCAAACCATTAGCTATTTCATCAAACTCCTCCTCAACACGAGCAGTAAAATTATAATCCATTATATCTTTAAAATTCTCTATCAGAAATTGTGTTACCAAAGAACCAATATCTGTAGGAGATAATTTTCCTTTAGAAAATCCTGTTCTCTCTTTTTTCTTCTCTTCTTTTAGCTTTCCTTTTTTAAGGATAAACTCAATATACTCTCTCTCTTTACCCTCTATTTCATCTTTAGTAACATACTCTCTTTTTTGAATAGTAGAAATAGTAGGAGCATATGTAGATGGTCGTCCAATACCAAGTTCTTCCATTTTTTTCACTAATGAAGCCTCTGTGTATCGCGGCGGAGGCATAGAAAATTTTTGTGTTGCCTTCATCTCATTAAGCCCCAACACCTCGCCCTCTTTTAAAGGAGGTAACATACCTTTTTGCTCTTCATCATTCTCATCATCAACAGATTCAAGATACACTTTCAAAAAACCCTCGAACCTAATAACCTCTCCTTTAGCTTGAAATTGCTTTTCGCTATTAGAGACGGCAATTTTTACTGTGGTTCTCTCTAACTGTGCTTCTGCCATTTGCGAAGCTATAGTTCTTTTCCAGATTAATTCATAAAGTTTCTTTTGTGAAGCATCTCCGGTACCGGTACTCTTATTAAGATAAGTAGGTCGGATAGCCTCGTGAGCCTCTTGAGCGCCCTTATTTTTTGTAGCAAACTGTCGTATTTTAGAATACTCTTCACCGTATTGCTTAATAATCTCCTCTTTAGCCATATCAAGAGCTAACGACGAAAGTGTGGTAGAATCGGTACGCATATAAGTAATCTGTCCCGATTCATATAATTTTTGCGCTAACAACATTGTTTTAGTAACACCATATCCCAGCTTTCGCGATGCCTCTTGTTGCAAGGTAGATGTAGTAAACGGAGCAGCAGGAGATTTTTTTGAAGGCTTTTTCTCTATTTTAGCAATATTATAATCTGCTACTTTACATTTTTCAAGAAACTCACCAGCCTCCTGATTAGATTTAAATCGTTGAGGCAATTCAGCATCAAGATTAATTTTTTTATCTCCGTTATCAACTAAAAATTTAGCAACAACTTTATAAGAAGAGACAGATTCGAATGCTCTAATCTCTTTTTCTCTTTCAACAATAAGACGTACAGCAACAGACTGAACACGTCCGGCAGAAAGCGATGGCTTTACTTTTCGCCATAAAACAGGAGACAATTCAAATCCAACTAAACGGTCAAGTACACGTCGCGCCTGCTGAGCATTCACCAAATCATCATCAATTCCTCGAGGATTTTCTATCGCTTTGGTTATAGCCTCTTTAGTTATTTCATGAAAAACAATTCTCTTTGTTTTTTCTCTCTTTAACTTTAGAGCCTCTACCAAGTGCCATGAAATAGCCTCTCCTTCACGGTCCTCATCGGAAGCTAGCCATACAACTTCTGCCTCTTTAGCAAGTTTTTTTAACTCTGAAACAAGTTTCTTTTTATCCGGAGATATTTCATAAAGGGGTTGAAATCCATTTTCAATATCAATACCCTGATTTTTTTTCATAAGATCCCTTACGTGTCCGTAACTCGACATAACCGTAAAATCTTTACCCAAAAACTTTTCAATTGTTTTAGCTTTAGCAGGTGACTCGACAATAACCAAATTTTTTACCATTTTTCTTTCCTTAAAATGCTTGTTGGTGATGCTAATATTTTTTGCAAAAGTATAATAATAATACAAACTTCTAAATTCTATATTTCAATAAAAAACAAATCAGGTATTTTGATATCTATTTATTTATGTAAATTTGCAAGCGCATAAAATGCGCACGATTTTTATTATTAGTTTATTATCAAGCAATTACAATAATGCGAGAGAAGAAAAAAGTATATCTAGAGACTTACGGATGTCAGATGAATTTTGCTGACTCAGAAATTGTTAATTCTATTTTATCTGATGACGGATATTCTCATACAAAAGAGATAGCAGAGGCAGATATTATTTTTATGAATACTTGTGCCATAAGAGATCATGCTGAGAAACGTGTAAAAAAACGTCTTTTCGAGTTCAATAAACTAAAAAAGAAAAACAAAAATATAAAAATTGGTGTTTTAGGATGTATGGCCGAACGTTTAAAAGAACAACTTTTAATTGATTTTAAATTCGTTGATATCATTGCCGGTCCTGATGCCTATCGCAAGTTACCCGAACTTATTAATACTTCGAATTTAGGCCAACAAACAATTAATGTAATTCTTTCGGAAGAGGAGACTTATGGAGATATCAATCCTGTAAAAGTGGCTGATAATGGTGTTTCTGCTTTTATCTCTATAATGCGTGGATGTCAAAATTTCTGTACATACTGCGTAGTACCCTATACCAGAGGAAAAGAACGCAGCAGAGATCCTAAAACAATAATCGCGGAAGCGAAAGACTTAATAAGCAAAGGCTATAAAGAGGTTACTTTATTAGGACAAAACGTAAACTCCTACGATTGGAATGGAGAAGAAAAAACAAATTTTCCTCAACTTATAAAAAAAGTAGCTGAGTTAGACACTAATCTCCGTGTACGTTTTGCTACATCACATCCGAAAGATCTTTCGGATGAATTAGTTGAAGCAATTGCTTCACACGAAAATATTTGTAACTACGTACACCTCCCTATACAGTCGGGCAGTGATAGGATTTTAAAAAAAATGAACAGAAAATATACCACAGAATGGTATTTAGGCAGAATGGAAAAAATAAAATCTTTAATTCCTGACTGTGCTATTTCAACAGATATCATCACAGGATTCTGTTCTGAAACAATAGAAGATCATAACGACACTCTTTCTATAATGAAAAAGGTAGGGTATGATTATGCTTATATGTTTAAATACTCTGAACGTCCCGGCACTGTAGCTGCAAAACGCTTTGATGACGACATCCCTGAAAAGGAAAAAGGGCGACGTTTATCAGAAATTATTGAGCTACAGCATAAATTATCTCACGAAAGCAATAAAGCGGATATAGGAAAAACCTTTACTGTACTTATAGAAAGTGTTTCAAAAAAATCAGACAAAGAACTGTCAGGACGGAGTCCTCAAAATAAAATGGTTGTCTTTCCCAGAAAAAATTACAAAATTGGAGATTATGTATCTGTACATATAACCGACTGTACCTCTGCTACTTTAATAGGGAAATCCGTATAAAAAAACATGTTTTTTTCCCTTATCAAAAAATTTTATTAATATTGTTTTATAATTTTGAGTATTAATTTTTTTCTCTTAATTTTGAACCATCAAATCATAATTTGGTATTCGAATTATACCTCAATATTTATAACACAAATAATATAATCAACTATTACAGCCTGACCGGACAAACATGAAAAAATAATAACTTACTTCACGTAAAGCGATAATTATTTTTCCATAAGAGTTGCATATGGCTTAAATAAACAATCCAAAACATATGAAAAAGAAAAACCATCTTTTTTTAAAAATTATTAGTATTTCACTTTTTGCGCTGTTTTTCACCTCCTGTGTTCCACAAAAAAAGATAAAATACCTTCAAGCCCCTATTGAAGAAGTAGAAAACGTACAAACTAAAAGCTTTAAAAACGACAAAAGCTTAACTTACAAAGTACAACCCGGAGATAATCTTTATATTAAGGTGTCCAGCTTAGATCAAAGAACCAGTCAACTTTTTGATAATAACAACAATCAAAACAATAATGCTTTAAATAGCGACGTAGGTGTTTACCTTAACAGCTATACTGTTGACGATAATGGTAATATAGAACTACCGGTTATTAAAAAAGTAAATGTAAAAGGACTTACCATTAAAGAGATAAGAACTGAGTTACAAAAAATAGTAAACGAATATATTGTTGAAGCCACAGTATTTGTGAAAATGGTGAATTTCAATATCACTCTTTTAGGAGAAGTAAAACGTCCGGGGAAATACAAAGTATATCAGGATAAAATAAACCTTTTCGAGGCTGTTGGTATGGGAAACGACCTAACAGATTTTGCCGATCGTAAACGAGTTAAAATAATTCGTCAAACAAAAACAGGTTATGATATTCATTATATTGATATGACAAAAGACGACTTGTTAGAATCGGAATATTATTACTTGATGCCGAATGACATTGTATATGTAGAACCTCTTAAAGTTAAACAATTTGGATTCTCTACATTCCCTTATTCGATGATTTTTTCAACAATTAGCGCCACATTATTAATCTTAAATTACATAAAATAATGGCAACAGAAATTAACAATTTTAACGATTTCAATCAAGAGGAAGAGACAATAGACATTAAAGCTCTATTTATAAAACTTCTCAACAACTGGTATCTTTTTGCCATTACTATATTTATTGCTTTAGTTATAGCCTTTTTATTTAACAAATACACAGAGCCTGTTTACAAAGTTTCTTCTACTGTTTTAGTTGATGATGAAAAAGGAGCTTTGTCTGCACAAGATCTTATTGGTTTAAATATTGGTGGCGGAAACAAACAAAATCTCGAGAATGAAATAGGAATACTAAAATCGTATTCTGTAGCAAACAGAGCTATAAAAGCCCTTGATTTTGATATTTCATATTATAATGAAAATAATTTTATATCGCGAGAGTTATACAAAACAGCTCCTTTTAAAATTATTTTCGACAAATCGCATCCTCAAATTGAAGGAACTCCTTTTCATGTAAACATTGTAAACAAAGAGAATTGTATAATAAAAGTTGAAGCAGAAGAATTTTCAACATACAATTACACTTCTGATGAATCAACAGAAATTGATAAAAATGTTATAGTTAATATATCAGAAAATTTTGCTTTAAATACATGGATAGAAAATGAGTATTATAAATTTAAAATAATACTAACAAACCATTACAATCCTGAACCGGAAAAAGAGATACAATACTATTTTCAGTTTAACAATTTAAATAGCCTAACAAAAAATCTTCAAGGATTTTCTCTAGAGCCTATCAATCGCGAGGCTTCAATATTAAAACTCTCTTTGGAGGGTAATAATGTTGCTAAATCTGTCGATTTCTTAAATAAAATAACAGAAGTATATATTTACAGAGGATTAGAGAAAAAGAATCTTATTGCAATTAACACTATAAATTTTATAGATACTCAATTAGGTTTTATAAGAGACTCGCTTCAAAAATCAGAAACAGAATTACAAAATTTCCGTTCTGATAATAAAATAATGGGGCTGGAATTTCAGGCAGAAAAACTCTCTGAACAACTTCAAGAGCTTCAGAAAGCTAAAGCTGAGTTAATGATAAAGTCACAATATTATCATTACTTAAAAGATTATATTACTGATAACACATCTACCAACTACGAAAACATTGTAATTCCTTCGGTAATGGGAATTGAAGACCCTGTATTAGGCGGATTAATTAATCAGTTAGCTACTCTTTACGCCGAAAATGCAGAGCTATCGTATAACTCTAAAAAGAAAAATCCTTTAATAAGTATTAATGAATTAAAGATACGAACTACTAAATCCACTATTCTCGAAAATATTAGTAATATTATAGAAACATCTAAAATAACTATTTCTAGTATCGACAAAAGAATTAATGAGTTTACGGATAAGGCAGCCTATTTACCCAACACACAACGAGAGTTATTTAATATTGAGCGACGCTTTAAATTACAAGATAATATCTACACTTTCTTAATGGAAAAACGTTCTGATGCTCAAATAACAAAAGCATCAAACCTTCCGGATAACGAAATAATAGACAAGGCAAGAGCAGAAGCGGCAGAACCTGTTTACCCTAAAAAATCGCTGAACTTTTTAATTGCTTTATTACTTGGAATGATTATTCCTGTAGCATATGTTTTTGGTAAAGACTATTTTAATGATACAATAAACGAAAAAGGCGACATAGAAAAAATTACTGATATTCCTGTAGTGGGGCATGTATTGCATAACGATAAAGATAATCTTGTTGTTCATACATCGCCAAAATCATCAATATCAGAATCGTTCCGTTCAGCACGAACCAATCTGAATTTTATTGGAAAAGGAAAAGATAAGCAAACTATACTGGTAACTTCGGTAGTTCCCGGCGAAGGAAAGAGCTTTATTGCAGAAAATTTAGCTGTGGCATATGCCTCTTTTGGTAAAAAAACACTGCTAATAGGTTTCGACTTACGAAAACCTAAAATTTATCAGGATATGAATTTACATAACCGCCATGGTATCTCATCTATATTTATTGGTAAAAACACACTTCAAGAGGCTATTCAGCCTTCTGAAATAAAACATCTTGATGTTATTATGGCAGGGCCAATCCCTCCAAATCCGGCAGAATTAATTGCTTCGGAAAAAACCGATGAGATGTTTTCTAAACTAAAAGAGCAATATGACTATATCATTATTGATACTCCTCCTATTGCGTTAGTAACGGACGCTCTGTTATTAATGAAACATGCCGACAGCAAAATTTTTGTTGCACGACAAGAATATTCTAACAAAAAGGCATTTGGAAATATCGTTAACGATGTATCGAAACAAAAAATAGAAAATCTGGCTATTATTCTGAATGATGTAAAAGCATCAAAATCAGCTTATGGATACGGGTATGGATACGGATATGGGTACGGATATGGGTACGGATATTACAGCGATGACAAAGATCATGAAGACACATCATTTTGGAAACGTATTTTTAGCAACTAAATGATTTATAATCATACAATCTACAGGACGTATTATATTATACGTCCTGTTTTTCTTTAAAACAAAACAAAAACTCACATTTCAAAATATTATAGTATTTTTGTGAATTCGTATTGAAAACCGAATAAAAATAAGTGTTGATATTTAATACCAAAATGATCGATAAAAATTATTTCAACACGTATTTGGTATAAGTTTTGTTTAGATACAACTCTTAAATATTTCTTTACGAATGTTACAAAACAGAAAAAAATCAACAAGTCATGAAGACAAATAATTTAAATCATTTACAAGAGCTCGAATCAGAGTCGATATACGTGATGAGAGAAGTAGCTGCACAATTCGAGAATCCTGTGCTGCTATTTTCAGGAGGAAAGGACTCTATTATAATGGCGCATCTGGCAAGGAAAGCCTTTTGGCCGTCAAAAATTCCTTTTACTTTCTTACATATCGACACAGGACATAATTTTGATGAGACAATTAAATTTCGTGACAAATTAATAAAAGAGCTTGGAGTAAAACTTGTAATTGGTTCTGTAGAAAAAACAATACAATCGGGACGTGTTACTGAAGAAAAAGGATTTGATGCAAGTAGAAACCTACTTCAAACAACTACTTTATTAGACACTATAGAAGAGCATAAATTCGATGCTGCTATGGGTGGTGGTCGCCGCGATGAAGAAAAAGCACGAGCAAAAGAACGTTTCTTTTCGCACCGTGATGAGTTTGGTCAATGGGATCCAAAAAACCAACGCCCTGAATTATGGGATATCTTTAACGGGAAAAAAAATATGGGAGAGCACTTCCGCGTATTTCCTATCAGTAATTGGACAGAGATGGATGTTTGGCAATATATCTATTCAGAAAACATCGACATCCCAAACCTCTACTTTACTCACACAAGAAAAGTTTTTCAACGCGATGGAGCATGGCTTGCTCACGCTCCTTTTATGCAACTAAGAGATAATGAAGAGCTAATTACAAAAAAAGTACGCTGTCGTACTATTGGCGATATTACTTGTACAGGAGTAACTCTATCAGAAGCCGATACTTTAGAGGATATTATTAAAGAAATAGCTGCTACTCGTATTACGGAAAGAGGTGGTCGCGCCGACGACAAAAGATCAGAATCAGCAATGGAAGATCGCAAAAAAGAAGGATATTTTTAAAATGAATCAAACATTATTCAATATATGAACTCAAAAAAAGATTTCAATAATAATGCTTACCTCGACATGGAATTGCTACGCTTTACTACAGCAGGAAGTGTTGATGATGGGAAAAGCACATTAATTGGTAGATTACTATACGATAGCAAATCTATTTTTGAAGATCAACTCAACTCGGTAAAAAGAGCCAGTATTTTAAAAGGTAATGGAGGTATCGACCTCTCTCTTCTTACTGATGGATTGAAAGCAGAAAGAGAACAAGGCATAACAATTGATGTGGCGTATAGATATTTTGCCACACCAAAACGTAAGTTTATTATTGCCGACACTCCGGGACATATCCAATATACCCGTAACATGGTTACAGGAGCCAGTACTGCAAATGTTGCCATAATTTTAATTGATGCTCGTAATGGCGTTATAGAACAAACGTTCAGACATTCGTATATCGCCTCACTATTACGTATTCCGCACGCAATTATCTGTATTAACAAAATGGATCTTGTAGATTATGATCAAGAGATATATGAAAAAATTAAAGCTGACTACTTAAAATTTTCTACACAACTTAATTTTCAAGATATCCAATTCGTTCCTATTAGCGCTTTAAAAGGCGATAATGTTGTAAATGGTTCTGAAAATACACCATGGTATAAAGAGGGTTCTTTACGTAACATTCTTGAAACTATTAAAATAGAGAAGGATTTTGACTTTGAACACGCTTCATTTCCTGTTCAATATGTAATAAGACCTCAGGCTGAGAAATTTCACGATTTTAGAGGATATGCAGGACGTATTGCAGGAGGTGTTTTTAATGTTGGCGACACAGTAAAAATATTACCGTCGGGTCTTAATTCAAAAATAAAATCTATTAGCAATCATACCGAAAAATTAGAAAAAGCTTATCCTCCTATGTCGGTGGTTATGGAACTGGAAGACGATATTGATATCAGTCGTGGAGATATGATTGCTAGCGAAAACAATCTTCCACAACAATCTCAAGACATTGAGATGATGATAACATGGATGAGTGAAAAACCACTACAACTAGGAAAAAAATACTCTTTAAAACACACAACAAAAGATGCAAAAGCTCTTATTAAAGAGATAGAATACAAGGTTGATGTAAATACAATGAATAAAAATTATGATGATAAAGAGGTAAAGTTAAATGATATCGCTAAAATCAAAATTAAAACCACACAACCTCTGTTTTTTCATCCATATAGCAAAAACAGAAAACTTGGTAGTATTATTCTTATAGAAGAGGGCAGTAACAATACTGTTGGAGTGGGGATGATAGAATAATTACAAAAATTTATTGATACCAAAATAAATTATAAAAAACGTTTCAATACGTATTTGGTATAGTACAAAATATCTTAGGTCAGCAGAATATTCTGCTGACCTTTTTTTGTTGAAAAATAATAAAGAAAAATTTTTACATTTGTGATTCTGAAATTTTCTGTTATTAGAATCTAGCTTCAAGAGTAATGAATAATTAATTAAACAAAATACTATTATGAGAAGAATAAAAATAATTAGCTTTTTGGCAACATTTGTACTTCTGATTTCGGCAGTACAAACCAATGCTTGTACTAACTATCTTATAACAAAAGGTGCCAGCGTTGATGGATCAACAATGATTAGTTATGCTGCCGACTCTCACGTGCTTTATGGAGAGCTGTATTACTGGGAAGGAAAAACATACGAAGAGGGCGCAATGAAAGATATTTACGAATGGGATACAGGAAAATATCTTGGACAAATAGAGCAGGTTAAAAAAACCTTTACTGTAATCGGTAATATGAACGAAAACCAAGTTGGAATTGGTGAAACTACATATGGTGGACTTAGCGAACTGGGAAGCCAAAAAGGCGCTATAATGGATTACGGCTCGTTAATATACACTACACTGCAAAGAGCAAAATCAGCTCGTCATGCTATTAAAATCATGACTGAGTTAGTAGAGAAATATGGTTATTATAGTGTAGGAGAATCTTTTTCTATCTCTGATAAAGATGAAGTTTGGATACTCGAACTTATTGGAAAAGGAGAAGGCGAAAAAGGAGCTGTATGGGTTGCCAGAATGATTCCTGACGGATATGTTTCGGGACACGCTAATCAAGCTCGTATTACTACATTCCCTCAAGAAGGAAATAAAAGCTCTATCTCAAGCAAACATATCGACGATATTTTTAACAAAGGTGTTACTACAGTATATGCCGAAGATGTTATCAGTTTTGCAAAAGAAAAAGGATTTTATAAAGGAAAAGATAAAAACTTCAGCTTTTCGGATACCTACGCTCCAATAACATTTAGCGGCGCACGTTTTTGTGAAGCAAGAGTATGGTCGATGTTTCGTGATGTAAACAAAAATATGGAGCAATACGAAGATTATGCAATGGGACATAACTTGGAAAACCGTATGCCTTTATGGATTAAGCCCGACAATAAAGTTTCTGTACAGGATATGTTCTCCTTTATGAGAAACCATTTAGAAGGAACAAAATTAGATATGACCAAAGATATGGGTGCCGGTCCATTTAAAGCGCCTTATCGTTGGAGACCTCTTACATGGAAAGTTGATGGAAAATCATACTGTAACGAGCGCGCTACAGCAACACAACAAACAGGTTTTTCTTTTGTAATTCAATCTAGAAACTGGTTACCCGACCACATTGGTGGTATTAACTGGTTTAGCGTTGACGATGCCTCTTCAGCAGTTTATACTCCTATTTATTGCGGTACTACAGAAATACCGGAAACTTTTGCTGTTGGCAATGGTACTATGGGAAAATTCTCTGATAAATCTGCTTTCTGGATTTTTAATCAAGTTTCTAATTTAGCTTATACACGTTACAACGAAATACATCCTGTAATTGAAAAAGTACAGAAAAATTTTGAAGATAAATATGTTAGCTACGTTCCTGCAATTGATAAAGCAGCTCTAATGTTATTAGAAACAAATCCAAAAATGGCACAACAGTTTATTACTGATTTTTCAGTAAACACAGCTAACGACCTTACTATGGAATGGAAAAACCTATATCAATTCCTTTTTGTGAAATATGTTGATGGTAATATCAAAAAAACAAATGGACGTCATTTTATAGAAAACGAACATAAAAATGGTGTTTTAGCCGGTCCCGATCAACCGGGATATGGCGAAGAGTGGTATAAAAAGATTGTTAATGAAACAGGAGATCATTTTAAAGTGGTTGGAAAAAGTCATTAATAACAACTCTATATTTTAAATTAAAAGGCGGGAAGAAATTCTCGCCTTTTTTTATTATCTTACATCAGATTACCAACTCCTAATCCCCATGAAGAGTATTATTGAGAATCTGTTATCATTACTATACCCAAAAATCTGTATGGCCTGCGGCAACAGTCTATATACCGGCGAAAAAATTATCTGTACAAAATGCGAATATAATTTACCTAAAACACATTTTCATGATGATCCGAATAATGTGATCAATCAAACTTTTTGGGGGCGTGTTCATATAGAAGGTGCCACGTCGTTATTATATTTCCGAAAAGGAGGAAAAGTGCAACACTTAATGCATCAACTAAAATACAAAGGAGAGCAAGAAGTTGGAGTTTATTTAGGACAAATGCTAGGCTCAGAACTAAAACAAAGCAAAACTTTCAAGGATATTGATTTTGTAATTCCAGTTCCCTTACATCCTAAAAAGAAAAAAATCAGAGGATTTAATCAAAGCGAAATAATTGGCAAAGGAATTGCCGAAACATACGGATGTGAATTAGCTACTAAATATTTAATTCGAAACGTTCACTCCTCAACACAAACAAAAAAGAGTCGTTTTAACAGATGGGAAAATGTAAAATCTATTTTCGATATCCATCACAAAGAGGAATTAATAAATAAATCTGTTTTGATTATTGATGACGTTATTACAACCGGAGCTACAATCGATGCAAGTGCATCGTGTTTAAAACATATAAAAGGAATAAAAATTTATATAGCCTCAATAGCATTTGCCAATAATTAATTAGTGTTTTTAGGCGGATATGCCGGAAATTCAATATAATCATCCGGATTTCCGTATTTTTTTCTATTATTTATAATTCCTCTGCGCAAACGTTCAATACCATTAAACTTATCGTATAAAAACTGAATAGGGCCACCAATACTACCCTCTGCCGGCCCCATATTTCTTAATTGCTCTCCAAACATCTTTGATACAGCATCATTAATAGAAATAGGTATGACCTTTAAACGCCGGAATTCCTCTCTAAACTGTTCAAAAGTCTTTCCAATAATAACAACCGCATCCATCTCAATAGGAGAAAATTTCAGATCTACTCTAACATTCTTATTTATCTTATAATCCTCTACTACCACAATTTTAAGAGTTTTGTAGCCTACTAACGAAAATTTCACAAAATCGCCAACAGTAGCCGCAATACGAAAATCGCCATCAATGCGACTTACCGAGCCATATTTTTTTGTCTGGTTTATAATATGAACATTAAACAATCCACTTAAATTATCCATATCAACAATACTTCCCCTAAACCAAAACAGACTGTCTTGTTCTGCTTCTTGCGAAAAAGAAAAAAACACTGAAAAAAGTAGCGCTACTATTATATAAATTCTTTTAAACTTCAAAGCTCTTTTTTTTACAATAATAAGACTTTTAACAACATACAAATGTTAAGAATTACTAAAATAGAAAACCTCTTTTTAATAATTGTAATGTGTTTATAAAATTACGACTTGCGGAAATAAGATAATATAATTACCTTTGGCGTTAGTAACGCAAAACAACATTATGATTGTTTCATTTGGATCAAAAGATACTGAGAAAATATGGAGAGGAGAAAGAGTTAAAAAGATTCCTGTAGAAATTCAACAAATTGCACGTAGGAAGCTAAGGATGATTAATAACTCACAAAATTTAACAGATTTAAGAATCCCTCCTTCAAATAGACTCGAAAAACTTAAAGGAAAAAAAAAAGATTTTCACAGTATTAGAATTAACAACCAATGGAGAATTATTTTTAGATGGGAAAACAATCATAGTAAAGATATCAAAATATTAGATTATCATAAATAAAGGAGGATAAAAAAATGAATGAGTTATCAAATATACATCCCGGAGAAATTTTATTAGAAGAGTTTCTAAAACCAATGAGAATAACAGCATACAGGTTGTCAAAGGATCTCGAAGTACCTCAAACAAGAATTTCTCAAATAATAAAATGTAAAAGGAAAATCACAGCGGACACAGCTCTACGATTAAGTTCATATTTCGGAAATTCAGCTAAATTTTGGTTAGGGCTACAAAATGATTACGACCTTGAGGAAGGAAAAAAAAATCACACAAAAACATTTAATAGAATCAAATCAATAGGATATAACAATCCTATACAACCACAATTATAACAACTGTATTAAATTAACAATGGAGCAAACCCTCACAACTTCCCCGAAACAACAACCGTCTTTTTAAATTTCTATTTCGTTTTCACTTTCCGTGATGACTAAATATCCGCCTGACATTAGGGTCGTTCCCAAAGGAAATAAAATATTTTTCGACCCAACACACAATGTAAACTGCGACAAATCAGCCGGAAAATCGGTTTTATTATAGAGCTCTATATATTCTGCTTCCGGCAAATTATTTGGCGCAGGATTCACATCAGACATTATTTCATTTATCACAATTTCGCCGTAATTAAAGCTATGATTTGCAAAACGAACTGTTTCTGCCTTCATAAAATTTCCGGCATAATCTTCTGCTAAAGAGTTTATTTTTAAATGATACACCACATCATCCGAAAAGAAAAAATCGGAATCATATAACGCAATACAATTATGCGCGGGGAAATTTATTGTCACGCTATCGGGGAAACCGAACTCCTGAACCTCGAAACATTTATTTTGAAATACTGTTACACTATCTATAAACTCTGAAAAAATATCCTCTCTAAAAGATCAGCCAAATTATCTCGAAATTGTTTTTCCTCGCTTAATAGATATCTCTTGGTGCTTTTGTTTTTTCTCAGCATACATGCTCATCAAAGAAAGAATCTCTTTTTCTGAAGCAGTTTTTAATTTTTTTGATAACGCATTTAGCTCTTTTTCTATTCTTCGTGCTTTAAAATCGAGTAATACAGTCTCTATTGTATTTTTCAGATTATCTTCTTCGGTATTGGTAACAATCCCTTTCTCCTCTTCCCAATTCTCGCTAAGAAAAAAAGGTGACGACACCATATCAATAACTTTTTTCTTTATTTCATCATCTTCATGTCTGAGAAAATGTTGCTCTTTCGGGAAATAACCATCCTCAACACACTTTTTATACTCCCTAATAATTTTTTCGTTAACCGGATTGTCTAAAGTAACCGAGTCAAAATTCAGTTCGTTAATAATAAACTCTGCTACCGATACCTCCTGTTTTTTCTTCTCATCATCAATAGTAATTACATAATTCCCGTATAGAATAATCAATCTAACCAACTCTTTTTCCAGAGGATCTTCTTCGAGAGCGAGAACAGAAATTTGTGTTTTCTGGATACTTTCCGGCTTCTCTTCCCTCCTCTCTCTGTAAGGTGTTTTATTCTCTTTATCCGATCGTAATTTACCAACTCTATAGGTAAACGATTTTTGATCTATATCAAGTATTTCCCACGTTTGCCGGATGTATTCTTCTCTATTAAACTGGTTAGGAATTAATGCTATACTCTTTGCAATTTCTTCAATAGCATTAGCTCTCTTTACCGGATCATTGCCGGTTTCTTTAAGAAGCAAAGAGGTTTTAAAGTGAATAAAGTCATCACTCTTCTCTTTCAAAAACATTTCCGTCTCGCTCGAAGTATGAGCGCGAGCATATGAATCAGGATCTTCTCCTTCGGGAAATAATACTATCCGCACATTCATTCCCTGCTCTAAAATCATATCTATACCACGGAAAGAGGCTTTTATTCCTGCCGGGTCGCCATCGTAAAGAATAACAATATTCTCGCTATAACGACGTATCAATCTAATTTGATCTTCTGTTAACGAAGTACCCGATGAAGCCACAACATTTTTCACGCCCGACTGATGTAAAGAAATCACATCGGTATAACCCTCAACTAAATAGCAAAGATTATTACGTACGATATCCGTTTTAGCAAAATAGATGCCATATAATACCTTACTCTTATTATAAATTTTCGATTCGGGAGAATTCAGGTACTTTGGTTGCTTTTTGTCGTTAGTGAGTATCCGCGCTCCAAAACCAATTACCCTTCCCGATAAATTATGAATAGGGAATATCACCCTGTTTCTAAACCGGTCGAAAATCTGATTTGGCTTTACTATTGCGAGACCCGATTTCTCTAGAAACTCCTTTTTATAGCCACTACTCATAGCGGCTTTCGATAAGTCGTCCCACGATTCGGGACTATAGCCCAGCTGAAAATCTTTTACTGTTTTATCAGAAAATCCGCGTTCATTAAAATATGTTAACCCTATGGCACGTCCTTTTGGTGTTTCATAAAGATTTTTCGAGAAATGCTTTTGCGCAAAAGAGGTTATAGCAAATATGCTCTCTGTCTCGCTTTTTGCGTCTTTCTGTTGCTGGGTCTCCTTCTCCTCTTCTATTTCTATGCCATATTTATTGGCTAAATATCGTAATGCTTCAGGATAAGTGTAGTGTTCGTGTTTCATTAAAAAATTCACTGCACTTCCCGATTCACCACATCCAAAACATTTAAAAATCCCTTTTGCCGGAGAAACTGTGAATGACGGTGTTTTTTCGTTATGAAAAGGACATAGTCCTAACAGGTTAACACCTCTTTTTTTTAGTGTAACAAAATCACCAACAACCTCTTCAACACGAACGGCATCAAATATTTTCTCTATAGTATCTTTTGGAATCAAAGCCTTGAATTTTTATCAAATATAGTGGAGTAAAATCTAATAACAAAAATTTAATCTCTCAATGGCGCAAAAAAAATATCCCTCCCACATCAGCAGGAATACTATCCGATAACAGCTCTATTTTGTAGCCACGCTCTGTTAAAAAAGAGATTATTTTCTCTTTATCAGATAAAAAATTAATATCGCCCGAAAAAAATACTGTTTTGGATTCTATCCCTGCAATGCCTCCAAAAAAGCCATTATTAAAATCTTGTAAAGTAATTTCTTTCGGTTCAACCAATAAAATATCAACTTTAGGTTTTAGAGTTTTATAAATCCCCTTATCGGATGTAATAAAACTCTCATCGCCCACAGGCAACAGACTGCAACGTGTATAACCCTGTTTAATATTAATTATCTCCTTATCGGATGAGTCGTGTAAAATGGTTTTGTCGCTAATATTAGTGTTATGGATAAGATATTTTTTTGTTACCACAGCATTATAAATTGCCGTGTCCGGATAGCTTTTTCCAACACTCTTTTCTCCCTTTTTAAAACAAATATTATGTTGCTTTAGCTTATCGAATAAATATTTTGGGGCATTTGGAGCAACAATAAGTTTATTTGGCATCTTACACATAAAAACATCCGGATGTCCGCAGATAGCCGGATATGTGATATTGTCGCTATAAAAAGGCAATACTTCACCAAGTTTTTCTAACCCAGCAATTGCTTTTGCAGAAATTCTTTTATCAACAATAATCAACATAAAAATCACCTTTTACAATATTCTTATCAGCAACAAACTTCACTTTGCTAAATTTTTCGAGAAGCATTTTACGATTTTTAGCTCGGTAGCCAATGGCAGCGTTATACTCTTTCGGAAAAACATGTATTGCAATCTCCTTTTTATCTTTTTCAGGAATAATATTTTGTAATTTATCGTGCCACATTTCTGTTAAAACAAACTCCTTAAAAGAGGGATGAAAAGGTCCGTCAACTAAATCCTCGCCACTTAAAAACCCCTCCGAAGGGTGTAGTCCCACACGAATAATATTTACGTCTCCTTTTTCAAAAATCGGAATAATATCTTTTGTCCAATTAATCGCCTCTTCAATACTTAGCGGAAAATACTTTTTCTCTCTCCACAATTTTTCTAATGGAGTATCTTTAACCACCAAAGTAGGATAAATTCGAGTATTATCTGCGCCAAGCTCAACAATGCGTTTTGCTGTGCGTAGCGATTTTTCTTTTGTATCGCCGGGTAATCCTAACATCATTTGCAAACCAAGAAAAAACCCTGCCTCACGCACCATTTTTGCAGCATTTTCAACAGCCGCAACATCATGCCCTCTACCCGATGCTTTTAACACATCTTCGCTCATCGATTGTGCACCAAGCTCAACCGTTGTTACACCATACTCTTTTAACAACAACAATTTTTCGCTATCAATATAATCGGGACGAGTAGAGAGTCGTATTCCTTTTATCTTTCCTGCCTTTTTGTATTCATATGCTATTTTCAAATAACCACGTTGTTCCCTTTCGGGGATGCCTGTAAAACTCCCACCAAAAAATCCTATCTCAACAAACGAATCGGATGGTATAGTGGTTAAATGCTCTTCTATTATCTTTCTGCACTCCCCTATCTCAGGAATTTCTAGTGTTGATGATATTTTGTTTTGATTACAAAATATACATCTGTGCGGACACGCCAACTCAGGAACAAATATCGGTATTGTGTAATGCTTCATGCCTGCAAAATTAACTATTTTTTTTGATGCTTTACGACTTAAGACGCTTTGGTTTCTTTCGGACGATAAAAGGTATTCAGACGTGATATTTGTTAGCTTTGAATTATTAAAAACTTTCCTCACATTTTTCCAAATGAAAACTATCTTTGTAAAAAATGTTTCACGATAGCCATTAAATCATGAACACCATTATAATAATTCATACTATTCAGGCTTTTTTGTTAGGGTTAATGCTTTTAACCCGACGATTCAGATCGTTGCCAAATCTATTTTTAATGGTAATTCTTTTTGGTATTGTATTGTTTGACGGCTTGCATTATTTGGTTTTAAACAACTTAATATCAGATCAAATCAGATTATTATTTTCTGTTTGTTTTATACTGCCTCCTCCTTTAATTCTTTCATATTGGTACACCTACATATATGGTAAAATACCTTCTAAGCAAGCTTTTATAACTCATCTTCTGCTCCCTTTCTTTTTATTTATACTATCAACTGTTGTTGTAATTACAGGTACATCAACTAAAATTGCTTTGATAATAACGGGGAATATTACAGCATTATTCCATCTTGTTTACCCATTTTTTATGCTACGCGTATTACAATCGTTTTATAAAATTGACAAAAAACGAATACTTACTACTTTAAAATTTAATTCTGAAAAAACCTCTATTTTAAAAGTTTTTGGATTTATGATGTTGCTTCATGGATTTATCTTTTTATTTCAGTACAATACATCTTTAT
>JAYEOD010000091.1:0-4538 GCA_034722575.1 Bacteroidota bacterium
TATTAATTTAGATGATGGGACTACTCATTGGAAATTTGCACGAGGTAAGTCTTTTGACGGAAGAATTACAGCGTATAATGACAGTTATTTTTGCTATAGCCGTATAATTAATAGCAATGGACACGAAGAGCAAATAGCTTATAAAGGAGATATACAAACGGGTTGTTTAACAGAATTTTTAAGTGCAAATTTTTCAGAAGATTATATTTCTTTGGATGGTGCTGCAGGCTGGGTTATTTATGTAGTTAAACCACCTAATGACGATATACGTTTGTTGGTTATTTATGCAGAACCGTTACCAAATTGGAATGTTAATTCTTTTATGGGTATGTATAATACACAAACGCAAGAATGGGAGTATGAGCGTAAATTGATGGCTCCACCAACTCAAAATACAAGTGTTTTTATGCCTCCAAAAATATATGGAAATAAAGTATATGCCAATGTTGGACATTCTTTAGTTTGTCACGATTTACAAACAGGAGAGCAGTTATGGTCAAGAGATTTTACTCAGGATTTTATGTTTTCGGGTTTTATTATTGAAGAAGATAAAATTATAGCCAATAATGAAGATTTAACTTTATATTGTTTAAACCCAAATAATGGCAGGGTGATTTGGACAGAAGAGAGTGCCGGTACTAGTGGTAGAATGAGTTATTTAAATGGCATTGTATATTTTGTAGGGGGTTCTTCGGGCAGGTTGCACGCTGTTGATATAAATACAGGAGAAATCGTATGGAAAATAGAAGCAAGTAACTTAGGCGAAGCTGCCGGTAATAATTTTAAAACAAATGCAGTTTATGTGATTCCTGCCAAAAACGGCAACCCCGCAAAAGTTATAGCCCTTTCACATCTATATGCTTATTGTTTTGAAGCGTATCAGTGATAATAAAATCATGTAAATCCTGTCAAATCAATAAAAATCATTATCTTTACAATTGTATGTATAACCAACACCAAATAATACTAACTTTCGACCGCAACCCTTCAACTTGGAGTTTCGATAATGTACCGGAAAATTTTCTTTTCGACAGAGGTTATACCGGTCACGAACATTTAGATGAGTTCGGCTTAATAAATATGAACGGTAGAGTATATGATGCCTACTTGGCACGTTTCCTAAGTCCCGATCCTTTTGTGCAAGCGCCCGATTATTCTCAAAATTTTAATCGCTATAGTTATGCGTTTAATAATCCTCTGAAATATACAGATCCTGACGGGGAGTTTGCTCATCTTATTATTGGTGGTACAATGAATTGGATAGCAAATGGAGCTGATTTTAGTTGGGAAGGTCTTGGATATTTTGGTGTAGGTGCAGCAGCAGGAACGCTATCAGCGGGTATTGGTGCCGGTATTGGTGCTGCGTTGGCAGGTAATGTTGCGGCTGGTGGAGGTTTTGCAGCAGGATTTGTTGGAACAGCTACTATATCTAGCACAGAATTTGTTGCAGGTGCGATTTCTGGGACAGCAGCAGGAATTACTAATGGCTTGGTATCTGGTACTGGAAATGGAATGATGTCAGGTATGAATTTTGGAACTGCTTTTATGAAAGAAGGACTTGATCAGGCATGGAGACAAGGATTAAGTGGTGGTGTTTTAGGTGGTGTTATAGGAGGTATTGATGCAGTGACAAATGATAGAAATTTTTGGACAGGTTCGCCTAAACAAGATGTGGTTGGAAATGCTAAAGCTTTGACAGCACAAAGTGATTATAGTCGAAATTCAACAAGAGCAGTAACGAAAAATCATTATGATGTTTTTATTCCCGAAAATAATGAGGTTTTTACTATGGAAGTTGAAGTTCCTGGGATGAAAAAAATCACTAAAGTAATAAGCAGGTTTTCTTCTGACAATCCTGCTTGTGTGAACCCTACCTTAAATGGTAATACTGTAACACTTGATTTTCCAATAGGAACACAGACGGAAGGATATATTAATTTAGGGGGATGGAGATGGCAACATAACAGCAAATTTAGTATTTGGCCTTCACCATTAATTTATCCCAAAAGATCAAATTATAGCGCGCTTTTCTTTTATTTAAAATATCTTAAATAGTAAACAAATGAAAAATTTATTGTTGTCTTTTTTATTTCTAATGCAATTATCTGTTATTAAAGGACAGAATAACGATTCAATTGAAAATATTATTATTAAGTATAAACAATTGAGTTTTTTGAGTGTGGATTCACAAATGAAACCATTAACATTATTTATACATCCAAATGGAGTTTTCTTTTTACGAGATGGATTTGTTAAAAGACCGGAAAAAGAAGGGGTTACTCGTTTTGTTTTTAATAAAAAAGGAAAACAAATAAAACAATATCGTGAAAAATATAAAAATAGTGATGATAGTTTAACAATTGTTACAATTAATAACTTTTTTCCTAAAAATTATTATAAATCGAAATCAGCATATTTAACATCGTTTATAGAGAGATTTTCTATCATTTTACAAGAATTTGATGAGCCTTTATTATATAATTCGTCTGATAGTAATATGTTTCGTGTAGTTTTTCCTTGTCATAATTATATGGGAGATTATAATAGTCAGCATTATCAAAGCTATAATTTAGTACGTGTAGATTTAAATAAGGACATTCTTATTTATAAGAAGGGGCATTTTGGTCAGAACTCTGATTTTGTGATTGATTTTAAATGTAATTACAATCTCAATGAGAAAGAAATAAAACTAATACAAAAGAAAATTAATGGGATAGATTTTACAGATGAGAATAATATATATTATAGAAAAAATTTAAGCAAGCAAAGACTCTTTGAGTTTAAGAATGGAGAAAAATATCATATGTTTTTGAGGGCTGATTCATATGAAGAGAAGTTGGAAAATGTATCATATTTTGATGGATTATTCAATCGTCTCCATTATGTTGTGAGAAATAATATTTACGACGCAATTGAAAAATGCCAATAATAATCTGAAAGGAGAAGTGTTTATTAAGAATGTTATTTTTTTTATTATTGTCTGTTTGACTATTGGTTGCGCTCAGGAGCGCGCATCACTTGATTTAAAACAATATGATGTGATAAGTGAAGTGTTTGATGCGGATGAGATTGTGCAGTTAAAGGGTATAATATTATTTGTTGATTCCTTAATTTTATCCAAAGAGTCAACTATAGATGTGAATATGGCATATCATAATTATTTTGAATATATAGCAAGTTCAACTAATCATGAAATGTTGAATAGGAGATATGCATTAGATAGTATGTGTATTGTTGAATTTGTGGGTTCTTTAAAAGGGAAAAGTGTTTTCGATGAGATTTGGAAAATAGAAAAAGGACTAAGTATAGATAGGAAAAATGTTATTTCTGAAAGTTTAGTCTTTAATTTGAAAGGGAAATATTTGAAGTTTTTAAAATTATTTGCTAATGGGAATCCAAGTATTAAATATTATTATGAGTCAAATAAAACAATAGGAGGTTTTTGCCCTCATGCTTCTGCAATATTTATTTCGGAGCATCAGCAGTATGATTTTAATAATGTTGTTTTACGGCTGATAGCTTCAGTTCATATTATTTCTGTTAAATATGATAAAAAATTGTAATTAATCTAAACCCAATCAATCATGAGTAAATTATTAATCATTTTAATTTTATTAATTTTTTGTTTCACATACTCTTTTAGTCAAGAAGTTGTGAAGGAGACAAATAATTCCGGTGAAAAAATCATTGTTGACGGTAATAAATTTTATCAACACGATATCCGGTTAACGTTACCGCAGCTTTCTGATATTGTATCGGTAAATCCGGATTCGTATAAGATGGTAAAAAGCGCAAAAGGATCAGCCTCTTTTGCCGGAGTATTAGGCTACGCAGGTGGTTTTTTAATAGGTTGGCCTCTTGGTACAGCACTTGGAGGAGGTGAGCCAAATTGGGCAATGGCAGGCATTGGAGCCGGATTAGTTGTTATTGCAATACCAATTTCTTCCGGAGCAAACAAAAAAATAAAAGAAGCAGTTGCGTTATATAACGACGGTTTGAAACCAATAACATACAGCAAACCATCTCCATCATTCGCAATACAAACAACGCAAAGCGGAATAGGATTAGTGATGAAGTTTTAATATTAATATTTTAAGGGGTTATTTGAAATCCGCAAATAAAAAAAATAGCACACTGATTATTATGATTGGTTATGATTGATTATGACTTTTGTTTTTAGTAGAAAAATAATTATCGAAACATATTAATCATGTAAATCCTGTCTAAAAATTGAACGTAAATGAAAAATGTTTTAATAATGATAATATTTACTTTCATCCTTGCTACTTCGTGTAGTAAGGATGAAAGTATTACTAAGCAAACTGATGAAAATGGGGCGATTGTTTCTTTGCCATATAGTTGGAAGGTTTCTTTACATGAGGGAAGTCAGCAAAGTAATAGTTATTTCGATACCTCTATTCTGTATAATAACGGTATAGCTATACCTACAACCGATAATGATGGTAATAGATATATGAGTATGATTGATACAGATGATGGTGACATTTTATGGAAATGGGATGATAGGTATAATTCCG
>JAYEOD010000092.1:0-22352 GCA_034722575.1 Bacteroidota bacterium
AATAGATGTCATAACATACTTTTTGCCGTCGGGCGACCATGAACCGGCAGATTCTATAAAATTATAATCATCGATATGGGCTTTAGTAACAGGTTTTGTTAGCTCGTTGCTGATCTCACCACTCTCTAAATCAGCTATCAACACATCAATAGAGATTACATTTTTATTAGATAAAAAAGCAAGTTTTTTGCCATTAGGACTCAATACCGGAAGGATATTTATGTTTTCTAATCTGTTTTTATTAAAAGGCTGTTTTCCAACAGGGGGACTGTTATTAATGATGTATTTTCCAAAACCTTCTTCTATAGATGACTGCCACAAACAAGAGAGGCTATCTAAAGAGATATGAAATAAATTTTTTACAGATTTTTTCATTCCATAACAGGCGGTGTTATAGAAAAAAGGTTGAATAATTCTATCGCCATACATCCCGGTAAGGAAAGCCCAAAAAGCATGCCCATAGCGATATGGGAAATACTCATTCGGGCGGCGTGTCATATCTTTTATAGAGGGAATATCGTTATGATAAACAGCGTCGCGCATCCACATTGCAGTTTTATTGTGCGTTGACCCAAGAGACATATATTCGGCAAGACCTTCGACCATCCATAAAGGAGTGTTTTGTAAACTCTTTAAGCTCAGCGAATCGCTCTCTTTCATCATGTTATACTGAAAAACATGCACTAACTCGTGTCCAATTACATGATTTACCTCTTTATTGGAAGTAAAAAGAGGCATGATAATACGTTTTCGAAATCCTTCGGTAACACCGCCTGTGCCAACACCTATCAATCCCGAAATAACATTAGTTTGCTTAAAATCGGGCTTGTTGTTATAAATTATTATTGCGTTATTATTAGTGTTTTCTCCAAAAATAGAGTAATGACGGATGTACCAATTCTCCATCTGCTTGTTAAGCGATAGTAAAAGTTTATCGTTATCGAGATAATTATAAATATCGAAATGCGGCGATGAAGAGATAGTAAAATCAAATTTTTCATAACACACCTTATTCTCTCCAAAGTATTGCGCCGCCACACTTTGGGAAAGAGATATTATTACGATAAGAAAAATAATTTTAAAGCCCTTCATTCTTTCTTTTCAGATAACTTTTATAAGGAGGCAAAAATATCTTATCAAATTGGTTTTACCTAAATATTATATAAATATATTGAAAAATTAAGTTTCAGATGATAAATCTGTGTTCTATCTCTCATCCGTTTGTTTTTTAGACAGGATTTACATGATTAACATGATTTTTCATCCGTTTATAATTTGTTTTTTTTCATCGAATTAAACTAATTAAACTAATTTTTTTGATCCATTGAAATGGGTTGTCTTATCCAATCAATTATCAATTAACAATTAACAATTATTAATTAGATACCTTTATAATCATTATCGTGTGTATTAAAAGTTTTAGTATGGCTCGGTTCATCTAAAGAATAGTGATTATTACCCTTGTTTTTACGTCTTGGATGATTGACAACAAATGACAAAAACACAGATTACTCCCCTCTATACATCATAAGAAAATGTGCTGCTGACCAACTAAAGTGATCTGCATTAAGTCCTTTTCCTGTTGTAGGGTGATAGTTCTCGCGGATAGGCGCATTGTTTAGCAGGCCTTCGCAGTTTTTTAATAGTTTATCTCTGAATTTATAACTCTCGTTCCATTTCCTGTAATTTTGTAAGCCCTTTATTCCAAAATAGGCTTGGTCTATCCATACCGGACCACGCCAATATCCTTTTTCAGGATTAAATTTTGGATGCGATGCGTCTAGTGTTGGGAAAGGGATGTAGGTATCAAAATGTTCGTCGTCATCAATAATATCGAGCATTTTATTTACTTGGTTGTGTGTTGCTATTTTTGTCCACAGTATTGTAAAAGCTTCCGGACCATACACTGTTATTAAAGAGTCTGAATCGATATCTTTATCAAAATACCAATTTTTTTCTTTATCGTAAAAACTCTCTCTGATTTTTGTTTTTAGCTTTTTAGATTGTTGTTCAAAAGCCAAAGCGTCATCTTTTTCCGATAGTATCCATGCTATATTGGCCAGATAGAGTTTTTCAAGGTATAAAAACCCATTTAAATCGACCGATTCTTGGTTTAGCGACCATGCGTTTTCCGAATTTTGTAACAGCTTAGAGTCGTCAAATCGTACTGCGTTATCCATTCCGCTTTCCCATTTTGCGGCAATCAAAGTGCCGTCGGTACAGCCAAATTCGCAAAGTGTATCATTGTCGTGATCTCTGTATTTATACCACCATTCGTGATATTTTTTTGCTTTCGGATACATCTCTATAAGAAAATCCCCATCATTAGTGGCTTCATAAACTTTATATATGGCCCATACTGCAATTGGCGATTTTGTGTTTCTCCAATTATTCCACTCTTTTTTTAAATAGATACAATCGGCAATCATTCCCGCTTCATCTTGGTAATCGAACATGGCTTTTATTTGATTTTTTGCCAGTTCCGGATTAAAAGAGGCTAATGCCACAGCGTGTTTCCACGAATCCCAAGCCCAAAAACCATGAAACCCTTGATATGCATACGAAGGAAACAGCCCGTCGTAATGTAAATCGCCTGCTGCAACACGCCAGTTATGGATTAATGTTACAACACTTTTAGCTCCAAGACGTTTGTAGATAGAGTCTTTTGACATATTAGACTTTACTGCCAGTGCATCATTAAGGTATTTGTTCCACTGTAAAGTGTTTTTTTCAAGATGTTTTTCAGGATGTTTTAATGCGTCAGAAATGGTTTCCTGATTTGCTTCTTTTGGGAAGTTGCTTGAAACAACAAGGTTATATGTTTTACTTTCTGATGCTTTTAATGCCGTTTCGTTGTAATTAAAAGAATATCTGTTTTCTTTTAAAACAATGTTGTTAGTATTGGATGCGATGGTTATTTTTTCATCATTATCAGCTATTGAAATGGTTTTGTTTTTTTTGTCAGATGCGAAAGTTGTAAAACCCATCCCCGAAAGGGCTGCTGAAATATTAACTTCTGCATTGCTTGTGTTGGTGATTTTTGTAGCAATTAGCGCCGACTGTGAGGAGAGGAAAATAACCTGTTGTGTTACCAATATATTTTTTGATGAAAATTTCTTTAGTAGTTTGCCCGGAAGAAATGATGACTCTATATTTTTCAGAATGCTTTTTTTGCCATCAATAAAAATCTCTGTTTCGGCTAGCGATTTTATTAACCATTTATTCGATTGCAATAGGAGAGGGCCTGAAAAACCACTTTTCTCATCGCTAAGTGAAAATCCAAACCACGATCCGTTATCAAAAAAACATGAAATATTTTTACTGTTTTCCGATTCTGGTTTTCCTGATAGGTCTAATATATTTTTATAATCCGATTGTAAGAAGTCTCTCTCTACGGATTCTTTCTCTTTACATCCTGAAAAAAACAGCGAAACAATTGTTAGTAGAATAAAATAGTTTCTCATGGTTTGTGTTAGTTTTTTTACTTATTATAGTATTTCGTAATTCGCTCTCTTGTAATTCGTTCTCTCGTAATTCGTAATTAATTTATTTCCAGTCAATAATCTTGTTCTCTTTTTCAGATTTTTTATCGTGATTACTGCCAATAATATATCCGCCGATAGCGCCAATAATAATTCCTGCAATCGGATAAATCCATTTCATGGTTAGGGCTAATGCCGCAATGCCAAAAATTCCCAGCAAAACAATGCTTAATATCATCCATGCCTCTTTAAACTGATTTGGTAAAGAGTATCCGTGCTTACTTTGCAGGTGCTTTATAATTGTTTTGAGATTTTTGTTTATAGAGCGATGTACTGCTTTGGGAGCGTTTTTGCTCTCTAACAATATGTTTGTTATTTCTGTTATTTGCGCGCAATGCCTTTCTGTCTCTTCACACTGTTTGCAATTGGCGGCAATAAGTAAAGTAAGTGTTTTTATATTTTCTATATGATGATATTGTTTTATGATGCTGTTAGAGGATGTTTCGGCATCAATATCATTTAAGTTTTTTAAAGTCTCTTTTTCCCAATCTGTTAAATTGATCATTGTGTAAGTTTTTTTTGCAAAGCTAAATGTTATTTGGTATTGACCTCTTAAATTTATAATTAATATTTGTTTATAGTGATATTTATCGATGGCGTTATGTTTATTTGAGAGTTTTTCGATTTAAAGGTAGGTTATTAAGAGGTAGCGCCGTGACTTGCGGGTATTAGGTGTTATCACTATAGTATTGCAAAAAAAAAATGATTGTATGTGAAAACGCTGATAATCTTGATGTAAGGAGATTGTTAGAGTTGCTATGTAATATTGTTAGGAGGTTTATCACAAAAAAAATGTAAAAAAAATGCCATTAGTGTTTGTTGATTGTAAAATATATCTATATTTGCAGCCTGTTTAACAACAGAAAGTTCTTATAAAAAAAAGAAATGAGGATGTGGTGAAATTGGTAGACACGCTAGACTTAGGATCTTGTGCCGCAAGGTGTGTGGGTTCGAGTCCCTCCATCCGCACTGCGAATCCGGGGGTGGATAAGTTTATTTCTTTTTTTTATTAGCGGATGTGGTGAAATTGGTAGACACGCTAGACTTAGGATCTTGTGCCGCAAGGTGTGTGGGTTCGAGTCCCTCCATCCGCACAAAAGCCTCCCTTTTTGGGAGGCTTTTTTTGTTTGTCCTACATCCAGAGCTTTCCCGATTCAAATATTTATTTCCCATATAGCAGATATTTATTAAAAAATAATTGTTGAATACATTATTATTTGTATTTTTGCACCCTTAAATTAAACGACTGAATATTAGGATATTTCATGATCAGAAATTCAAATTAGTATATAGATGAACCGAGCCATAATATAAAGTTTAAATTCACAGGCGGATGATTAGAGTGGCGACTTGCATCCGGCAAATGAAAAATAAATTATAAACGGATGAACATAACAAGAGAAGACAAAGGAACTTTAACCGCTGTTGTTAAAGTGGAAATAGCTCCTGAAGATTATCAGGAACAAGTAACAAAGGTTTTAAAAGATTATCAAAAGCAAGCTAAAATACCTGGATTTCGTCCTGGGAAAATTCCTTTTGGTATGGTGAAAAAGCAATATGGAGCATCTGCTCGTTTAGACGAGGTAAACAAAGTGCTTTCTGATGCTATCACAAAATATATTGCTGATAATAAGCTTAATGTTCTTGGTCAACCTCTTCCTAGCGAAGAGAAAGCTCCTACGGGTGACTTCTCTAAGGATGATAGTTTCGAGTTTTGGTTAGAAATTGGATTATCTCCTGAGATAAAAATTAATCTTGAAGAGATCGAGCTTGATTATCACACAATTAGAGTTGATAAAGCTATGATTGACAAATATGTTGAGAATATTTGTCGCCAACATGGTACTCAGGAAAGTGTTGATGATAAAGTTATTGATGGCGATATTGTAAAAGGTAAAATTGAAGAACTTGATAAGACCGGCGTACCAAAAGAGGGTGGTATTGTTAACGAAGAAGCTTCTTTAAGTGTTGACTTTATTAAGGACGAAGAGATTAAGAAAAAGATTATTGGAATGCAAAAAGATGATGTTGTTACATTTAATCCTTTAACAGCGTCTGACAATAATACTACAGAGACTTCTTCAATGCTTGGTGTTAAAGCCGAAGAAGTAGAAAATCTTGAAAGTGACTTCCAGTTTACTGTTACAGACATTACTCGTTTGAAACTTGCTGAATTAAATGAAGATTTATTTGTTACTGTATTCCCTGCCGAAGATATTAAGACAGAAGATGATTTCCGTAAGAAAATTAAAGCAGATAGTAAAAAATCATTCGAGAAAGAGAGTGCTCGTCTTTTATTAGCACGCTCGTCTGAGAAATTTATCGAGATTCTTAAATTAGATCTTCCTGATGAGTTCCTTAAGCGTTGGATTCTTCAAAATGATGAGAAACTTACTAAAGAGCAGTTAGAAAGCGATTATGAGAATTACTCTAATTCGATGAAATGGCAGCTAATTGAAAGTACTCTTGTTCAGGATAATAAGCTTCAGGTTTCTGAACAAGAGGTTAGAGATCAGATTAGCGGATACTTTACTTCTCAAATGGGTGGCGCTGTTGATCCTGCTATGCAGGAGCAAATGAAAGGTATTGTTGATTCGATGATGAAGAATGAACAACAAGTAAAGCAGATTTACGATCAGCTTTATGATGAGCGTCTTGCTGAATTATTGGTTAAAAAAGCTAAACTTAATAAGAAAGCAATTTCTTATGATAAATTTATTGAGTTAGCAAACCCTGCTCAGAAATAAGAAATTCATTTTATATAATATAAGAGACTCTGTTACATCGTTAACAGAGTCTTTTTTTATATACTGAAAGCAGCATTGTTTTGTTCATCATTGTGAATTTTGCTTGATATTACAATATATTTATTAATTTTGCAGTCACTTTAAATAAAATAAAGAAATTATGAGTCATAACGACGAATTCAAAAAATTTGCAACCCAACATGTGGGTATAAGTAGCTTGAACTTAAATCGATACAATTCCATCTCTGGAAATTATATTTCTCCAACAATTATTGAAGAGAGACAACTTAATGTTGCACAAATGGATGTGTTTTCTCGTTTGATGATGGATAGAATCATCTTTTTGGGAGTCCCTATTGATGATAATGTAGCGAATATTATTCAGGCACAACTTCTTTTTTTAGAATCTGTTGATGCTGAAAAAGATGTTACTATTTATTTGAATACTCCGGGTGGTTCGGTATATGCCGGTTTGGGTATTTACGATACAATGCAATATATTGCTCCTGATGTAAATACTATTTGCACAGGAATAGCTGCTTCGATGGGATCTGTTATTTTAACTGCCGGACAAGCAGGAAAGCGTTCTGCTCTTCCTCATTCTAGGGTGTTAATACATCAGCCTATGGGAGGCGCTCAAGGTCAGGCTTCTGATATTGAAATTACTGCCAGAGAGATTCAAAAACTTAAAAAAGAGTTGTACGATATTATTTCTAAACATAGTGGACAGGATTATGAGAAGATATGGAAAGATTCTGATCGTGACTACTGGATGACTGCTATGGAAGCAAAAGAGTATGGTATGATTGACGAAGTACTTATGAGAAAAATTGATAAGTAGTTTATCGGAAATAAATTAACAAAAGAATAGGATTAGAAAAGGGTTATGGGTAAAGATTCAAACAAGTGTTCGTTTTGCGGAAGAAATCGGAAAGATACTAATTTGTTGATAGCAGGAATTGATGCTTACATTTGTGATTATTGTATCGCTCAAGCAAATGATATTCTTAAGGAAGAGGTGAAAGGGGATGATTCAGAGATACTGTCTGATATTGAACTTCTGAAGCCTATGGAGATAAAAGATTATCTGGGGAGTTATGTTATAGGACAAGATGATGCTAAAAAGGTGTTGGCGGTTGCTGTTTATAATCACTATAAACGTATTTTGCAAAAAACTACTGACGATGATGTGGAGATAGAAAAATCTAATATCATTATGGTAGGAGAAACCGGTACGGGTAAAACTCTTTTTGCTCGTACTATTGCCAGAATGTTGCGCGTTCCTTTTGCTATTGCCGACGCTACGGTTTTAACAGAAGCGGGTTATGTTGGTGAAGATGTGGAGAGTATTCTTTCTCGCTTGTTGCAAGCTGCCGATTATAATGTTGCTGCTGCCGAAAAAGGAATTGTTTTTATCGATGAAATTGATAAGATAGCTCGTAAAAGTGATAATCCTTCTATTACTCGCGATGTGTCGGGAGAAGGCGTTCAGCAAGCTATGTTAAAACTTCTCGAAGGTACTATAGTTAATGTTCCACCGCAGGGAGGAAGAAAACATCCTGATCAGAAAATGGTTAAGGTTGACACAAAAAATATCTTGTTTATTGCAGGTGGTGCTTTCGATGGTATTAATAGAAAAATTGCCAATAGAATGCGTACCAGTGTGATTGGATATAGTGCTTCTTCTGATAAACGTGCGAAGATTGATAAGAAGAATTTGTTACAATATTTAGCCCCACAGGATTTAAAAGCTTTTGGTTTGATTCCTGAAATTGTTGGACGATTGCCTATTGTAACATATCTTAATCCTCTGCATAAAGACACCTTGAGACTGATTCTTACTGAACCAAAAAATTCTTTGGTAAAACAATATACCAAGCTGTTTGAAATGGATGGTATAGAGCTCTCTTTTACTGATGGAGCTTTAGATTTTATTGTTGATAAATCAATGGAATTTGGTCTTGGAGCTCGTGGATTGCGTTCTATAGTTGAAGCAATAATTACTGATGCTATGTTCGAAATGCCTTCAGAAAAAGGAACTCAAAAGCTTAAAATTACAAAGAGCTATGCCGAATCAAAAATGAGTAAAAGTAATATTGATAAATTGCGTGTAGCGTAATATTATTAATTGCAATATATTAAAAGGGCTGTCGTTTTTTTTCGACAGCCCTTTTTTTTAAACTCAACTCAATCAATACCTTGTCCTCCGAGGCCAAAGTTAAGGGGAATTTCAATCAAAAAGCATACGACTCTCTGTTTTCCAAGGCGTTGTAAATAATTTCTTGAATATTTGTTCTGATATCCATGGAGATGAGTTTTCGGTTCGATGCATCGGGATATATCCTGTTGGATAGGAATATGTAAACCGATTTGTTAGCGGGGTCTGCCCAGGCATATGTTCCTGTAAAACCCGAATGTCCAAAACTGCGTTGTGATATTTTTGTGCAGGTGGGACCATTTTTTTGTCCGGGCGGTAACGGCCTGTCGAATCCTATTCCGCGACGGTTTTTGTTAATAGGAAATTGCTCTTTTGTAAATTGCTCTATGGTGTTAGGTTTTAAGTAAAATTCTCCGCCATAAAATCCGCCATTCAAAAACATCTGCATCATCACACCTAAATCTGTTGCATTAGAAAAAAGTCCTGCGTGACCGCTCACGCCGCCAAGCATTGCGGCTCCCGGATCGTGTACATCGCCTTGAATTAACTGATGGCGAAATATATCGTCTTTTTCGGTAGGGATAATTCTTTCTAAAGCAAACCTGTTTCTGGGTTTAAATCCCATAGTTTTTAATCCTAATGGCTCGTAGAAATGCATTTTGGTATATATCTCAAGAGGTTCGTTAATAACATTTTCTATGGCTTTGTAGAGTAGGTAGAATCCTAAATCGCTGTATTTATATTTTTTTGAAACCCTGAGTTTTGAGGCTGCTATGGTATCGAAAATAGCATGGTAATAGTTTTTGTTGATATAGAGATTTTCTGCTACTCGAATTGAATATTTTTCTGTAATAGTATTGTTGTAAATATCATGATTTAGCTCTTTGTTTAAAATTGTTTTTCTATAATATGGAATCCATGCTTGCAGCTGTGCCTGATGTGCCATTAACTCTCTTATGATAATCTCTTTTTTATTGCTGTTGCGCAAGTAGGGTAGGTAGTAGCTGATGCGTTGGTCGATATTAAATTTTTTGTCTTCATACATTTTCATGATAGAAGTAGTGGTAGCAGCAATTTTTGTTATGGATGCTAAGTCGTATATATCGCTGCTTTGTACTTTTGTTTTGTTGTTGTAAGTATGAAAACCATAGTTTTTGTTAAAAAAAACATTTCCTTTATGAGCAATAAATATCTGACATCCCGGAAAGGCTTTTTCGTCTATTCCATTATTTGTGATGGAATCGATTAGTTTAATGTATTTTTTTTTTACTCCTGCCTGCTCAAATGTAGAGAAACTAAGACGTGTTTTTTTTGTGGTGATGCTATGATTTACAGGGTATTCTTTATTTATAGAGACAGGTAAATGTCCTTTTGCCGGTAAGCCACCAAAAATTATCTGTCCCGATACTTCCTGATTATCATATCTGTCTTCGTAAGAAACAAGTATTGAAGTGATATTTGGTATGGAGTCGAATTTTGATAAAGCGTATGGAATTGCCAATAGATTAAGTATAACTTTATGCTTTTGAGCAATTGCTTTTACAATATTTACTTCGTCATCGGTAATACCGAAATTACGATGAGGGTAGTTGCTGGTGTTGTGGAGAGATATTATTACAGTATTATAACCCGAAATATCTTGTAACAGTTGTAGCTGTTTTTTGTTAGTGATGTTTTTTGGCAGATGAAAATCTTTTATATCAGAGTAAAAATCCAGAGTTTCTTGAAAATGTTCTTTTCTGTTTGTGCCCAAAGCCACAGAGGCGATTTGTAATGTGTCCGGTTTTTTTAACGGAAGAAAATCCTCTCTGTTTTTAACTAGTGTAATAGCGTTTTCAGTAATTTGTCGGTTTAAATACTTTTCGTATGGAGTGTGAAGCTCGTTATAAATGTTTTTAGTGTTGATAGGTTTGTAGTTGTTGAGTCCTACAATATATTTATGATTCAGTATTTTTATTACTTTTTCATCGATACTCGAAATAGAGAGAATAGAATCGGTAACAGCTTTTTTTATTCCATTAATAGCTTTTTTTACATCTGTGGGAAGTAATAATATATCATTTCCTGCTATTAGAGCTTTTACTTCTAAAATACCCGGCTTGTTATATTTTGTAACACCTTTCATCTCTAGGGCATCTGTAATAACAAGTCCTTTAAAATTGAGCTTGTTTTTTAATAAACCTGTAACAACAGGCCACGATATTGTACTGGCAGTATTTGGTGTTGAGTCGAGCGATGGGATGTATAAGTGAGCTGTCATAATTCCCTGTAATCCATTACTTATTAGTTTTGTAAAAGGATATAATTCGGTAGAGTGTAGTCGTTGTACATCGTGATTAATGATTGGTAGTGTAAGATGCGAATCGCTGTCGGTATCTCCGTGTCCGGGAAAATGTTTTGCAGTAGCTATTACGCCATGCTCCTGCAGTCCGTACATATACATCAATCCTTTATCGGCAACATCATATTTGTTTTCGCCAAACGAGCGACTATTTATTACCGGATTGTTGCGGTTACTATTTATATCAACTACCGGAGCAAAATTCAAATTGATACCAATTCTACGACATTGACGCGCTATTTCTGTTCCCATATCGTATATAACACTATTGTTGTCGGTAGCGCCTAAAGTCATTTGTTGTGGAAAAGAGAATGTGCTGTCGAGTCTCATGCCTAATCCCCATTCGGCATCAAGGGCAATAAGCATTGGGGTTTTTGATAAACTTTGATATCGATTTGTTAATTGTGCTTGCCGCACCGGTCCTCCCTGAAAAAAGCATAGTCCACCAACTTGATACTCTTTAACGATATTCGCTATTTTGTCGTGATACTGCTTTGTCTTGTTTGAATGGGCACGTATCATTATTAGCTGACCAATTTTCGCATCTAACGAAAGTGAACTAAAAACCGAATCGACCCAAATTTTTTGAGGTGATGTAGTTATAGCGTTTTGCTGCGAATATAAATGCGTGAATATAAATATTAGAGATATTACTAATGTGATGCGTCTCATATGTTCTGTTTTTGTTCTGCTGATAAGCAAATTTACTAACATTTATATTTTATAAAAATATTTAACCCTTTTTTGCAGAAAATATTAGCTTTGCAATGTTTTAACAAAAAAATACAAATAAAAATATACAAAATGAAAGTTTCGATAGATATTAGTTATTACCCATTAAAAGTAGAGTATATTCCACCAATTCAAGGTTTTATTGACAGGTTGAATACATATCAAGACATTGACGTAAAAACAAACGGAATGAGTACACAAGTATTTGGCGAGTATCGTAGAGTGATGGAGATACTGACCGATGAGATAGAAAAAGCTTTTGAACTGCCTCATTCTATTTTTGTGTTAAAGGTTGTTAATGCCGAATTGAAAACATATTAAATAATGGAATTTTTAAATATTTTTAATACATTTTATCAAGATGTATTAAATACTACTTTATCGGAAGCTATAGCGGTAGCTTTCGGTTTAGCAAGTGTTTGGTATGCTAAAAAGGAAAATATTCTTGTGTTCCCGACAGGTATTGTTAGCGTGTTGATTTATATCTATATCTGCTTTAATTATAAGTTATATGCTGATATGGTGATTAATATTTTTTATTTTGTGATGAGTGTGTATGGTTGGTATATGTGGACTCATAAAAATAACGTGAAAGCAGAAAGAGAGATTACATTTTGTACTACAAAGCAGCATATAATAAATGGTTTTGCTTTGGTGGTTTCGTACGCTATAATGTATTATATGCTCTCTAATTATACCGATAGCGATGTGCCGATGATAGACTCTTTGACAACTTCAATTTTTATTGTGGGGATGTATTTGATGGCGCTTAAAAAAATAGAAAACTGGATTTATTGGATTGTTGCTGATTTTATTTCTGTGCCTCTGTATCTTTATAAAGGATTAGTGCTCTCCTCATTTCAATTTGCTGTTTTTTTGGTGATAGCAGTGTTGGGATATATTGAGTGGAAACAGAGATATAAAGCAAAGTTTGCAGTAGCGTGATAAAAAGAGTGGCAATAACAGGTCCTGAGTCAACAGGGAAATCTGCTTTAGCAAAAGCTTTGGCAGAGCATTTTGATACTGTTTGGGTTCCGGAATATGCTCGGGAATATATTGATGGTTTAGATAGACCATATCGCTTTGAGGATATTGAAACAATTGCTAAAGGGCAGCTTCGACGTGAAGAAGAGATGGTAAAGCATGCTAATAGAGTTTTGTTTTGCGATACAGATATTGTTGTAACTAAAATTTGGAGCGATTTTGGTTATGGAAAGTGTTCGGAATGGATTAATAGTAATGTAAAAAATCATGTTTACGATTTGTATCTGCTTACAAATCTTGATATCCCTTGGGTTTTTGATCCGCAAAGAGAGCATCCCTCTCAACGAGAAAAGTTATTCGAGATTTATAAAAAGGAGCTGGATTTTAACAGTTTTAATTATAAAATTGTTAAAGGTATCGACAAAGTGAGGCTGCAAAATGCCATTGGTTATGTAAATAGCTTGTTAACAGTGTGATGTTGATAAAAAAATAATTTTCGATATTTTTAGGTGGCTGATATATTATCTTTATTTTTGTGATATGATAAAAGATAACTTTCTCATTTAATAATAACTAGAATTCAGTAACTCTATATTTCTGGATTTTTTATAAGTTAATCGATATGATAAAAGAAAAGGGATTGTTTAAGCTTTTCTTCCTTTTATTTACATTTATGAGCATGAATGTTTTTGCTCAGCCGATAATATACTCTCATCCGGTAGATACTGCTGTATGCGAGGGTGTAACTATTGAGTTTGAAGTAGTGGCGTCAAACGTATCTGTTTATCAGTGGCAGGAAAATGATGGCTCGGGATGGTTCGATATTAATGAGTCTAATGTTTATGCTTCAGGAGAAAATACTTCGGTACTTACTATTTCCGATGCTATTACAGGATTGAATAATTATCAGTATCGTTGTTATTTAGAGAGTAGTACCGGTGAGTCGCTGATTTCAAATCCTGCTACTCTGAATGTATATGAACATCCAATAATATCCCAAGATCCTATAAATACTACTGTTTGTAAAAACGAAACAGCACTGTTTTATGTCGATGCAGAAAATGTTACTGAGTATAAGTGGCAGGAAAACAGAGGTACAGGATGGTATGATTTAATTGATAACTCTTTTTATTCGGGTACAACAACTTCCTCTTTAGAGATATATACTATTTTTGGAATTAGTGATTATCAATATCGTTGTAAAGTATTTAATGAATCGTGCTACGATATAAGTGCAGCAGCTGTGTTGATTGTAAATCCTATCCCTTTACCATATTATGTTTCCGGTGGTGGTGAGATTTGTGAAAATGAGAGCGGTGTTGAAATTTCTCTTCTCGGTTCAGCCGAATTAATTAATTATGAGTTATTCCGTAATGCTGTTTCTACAGGAATGTTTGTAGAAGGAACAGGCAGTCCAATCTCTTTTGGATTTTATGATGTTGCCGGAACATATACTGTTAGAGCTATTAATCCTTCTACTTCGTGTGTAAATGAAATGACAGGAATTGCTGTTGTTGAGGTAAACGAAGCTCCTGAAATATATAGTGTGATTGGGTCGGGAAGTTATTGCTCAGGGAGCAGTGGTACTGAGATTTTTTTGGAGAGTTCGCAAATTGATATTGTTTATGAGTTGTTTCTTAATGGAAATCATACCGGATATGTTATTCTGGGAACCGGCGGTGTAGTTAGTTTTAATAATATTCATACCGAAGGCTCGTATAGTATTCGTGCAACAAATCAGCAAACAGCATGTACCGCTTTAATGGATGGCGTTATTACTATTGTTGAGCATCCTGCTCCAATACAATATCAACTTAGTGGGGGAGGAGCAATATGCGAGGGACAAGGTAATGGAGAGGTTATTCTTGATGGATCGGATATTGGCATAAAATATTATTTACTGAAAAACAATCAGCTTACATCTCAAATTATTGATGGAACAGGAGATGTTATCTCTTTTGATAATATTTTTGATGAAGGTGTCTATTCTGTTCGTGCTAAAAATATTGCTTCAGGATGCGAAACAATGATGAGTGGCTATGTAGAGTTAAATTATATCTCATTACCCGAAATTTTTAATCTTTCGGGAAATGGTTTTATTTGTCCGGGAGGTTTTGCTGTAGTTACTTTGGGTAGCTCAGAAACAGGGGTCGATTATTATCTTTACTTAAATGGTAATGAAACCTCATGTTCTTTACCCGGAACCGGTGATGAGTTAGTGTTTTCCGGAATTACTACTGAAGGAACGTATAAAATATTTGCTGTAAATCAATCTTCGGGTTGTTCTGTGATGATGAATCAGCAAGTAGAGGTTCAAAATGCAAGTTCACCTGTTGCTAATGCCGGCAATAATCAAAATATTGATGAGGGTACTATTACTTCTTTAACAGGATCTGCTACCGGTGGTTCAGCATACTATTCATATTACTGGAGTCCTGAAGGATTGCTTGATAATCCCGAAATTAGTAATCCTGTTACAGTGCCAATGAATAACTCGCAGCTTTTTACACTAACTGTGTTAGATAATAATTCTGGATGTTTATCTGAAAAAGATACTGTTATTATTACTGTTCAAACCGGTGTGCTGAGCGTTACTGCATACGCATCACAGGAAACTGTTTGTAATGGAGAAACAATAAATTTGTTTGCCCTGGCACAAGGTGGTAGCGGAATGTACTCTTTTTCGTGGTTTACTACCGAAGGGGTGCTTATTGGTAATGGTAGTAATACTGTGGTGCAACCATCTGTAACAACAAAATATGTTGTAAAGGTTGACGATAGTAATATTATAAAAAGTGATACTATAGAGATTTTTGTTGGGACTATTCCCGAAATATTCTCCTTATCGGGAGAGTCTTTTTTCTGTCAAGGCGACGAGGGTTCTACATTGCAGTTGTCGGGATCCGAAATTGGGACTTCATACCAACTGCGTCGTAATGGTATTGATATTAATGATGTAGTAGCAGGTTCGGGTGATGCTATTGATTTTTCTGCAAATATGCAGGGAGCTTTTTCTGTTGTCTCTTATAAAGAGGGCTGCGAACAGTTGATGGATGGTACTGTTGATGTAGAGAAGAAACCTATTCCTAATGCTTTTGCAGGAAGTGATTTCTTTATCGGATATGGCGATAATGCTCAATTAAACGGCACTGCTTTTGGTAATGCTGCCGCTTATTCTTACGAGTGGTTTCCGTCGGAGTATCTTCAAAATAGTACCGTAGAAGATCCTCTCTCTTCTCCTTTAACTTCTAGTATGAAATTTTCTCTTCGGGTTACTGATGCGGAATTTGGATGTGTTAGCAAACCCGATTCGGTATTGGTTACTGTGAGCGATATGCCGCTGGAAATTGAAATAACTACATCGGCTAGCGAAATTTGTCCGGGAAGTTCTGTTACAATTAGTGCTGTTGTAAATGGCGATAGCGATGATTTTAATTATATGTGGTACTCTAATCCTCCGGGATTTTTTGCCGAAACACAAACAATTACAACATATCCGGCTATAGATACATGGTATTATGTTGTTGCTGATAATGGACAGTATCAAGTTAATGATTCGGTGTTTATTTCATTGGCTGTAAATCCGGATTTATACGAGGTTAGCGGCGGCGGTTCGATGTGTTCTAATAGTAATGGAGTTGAAATTCAGCTCTCCGGATCACAAAACAGTGTTTATTACTCTTTATATTGTAATGATGCTAATGTGAATAATGTAGTGGCAGGAACTGGAAATGCTATTAGCTTTGGAAATATTGCCGAACAAGGCACTTATTTTGTTGTGGCAACTAGTAATGAATCAAACTGTAGCCAAAATATGAATGGCACAACAGAAATTTATAGCGTAGAATCGCCTCAGGCTTTTGCCGGTGAGAATGTTACTATTAATAATAACGAAAGTGCTTTGTTAAATGGTTATGGATTTGGTGGCTCAGGAGAATTCTCTTATCACTGGTCGCCTGCTGATAAGGTTGTGAACTCTACTTTGGCAACAACATCTACAATAAATTTATCTTTTTCAGAGATGTTTTTCTTAGAGGTTACAGATCAAAATTCAGGATGTGTTAGTTTGCCTGATACTGTTCTTGTTAATGTTGCAGGAAGTACTATAACGGCTTCTATTCAGGCTACTCCATCTTCTATTTGTTCGGGCGAAACAGTTGCATTAAGGGTTATAGCTTCCGGTGGAACCGGAAATTACTCTTACTCGTGGACATCTTCTCCCGAAGGATTTAGCAGCTCTGTTTATAATCCCATTGTTTCTCCACAGCATTCTACTCTTTATAGTGTGCAAATTAGCGATGGTGAAAATATTATTACTAAAAGTGTTCAGGTAATTGTTAATGAAAGTCCTGTTGCTAACGCAGGTGAGGATATTGAGGTTTATTATGGCGAAAGTGCAATTCTACAAGGAGGTGCTTCCGGCGGTTCGGGAAATTATTCGTATTTATGGAATCCTCAAGGATTAATAGTGAACGAAAATACTATAAATGCTACCACAGTGAGTCTGTTTAATAAGCAGTCGTTTTATTTTGCTGTTGCCGATTTAGAGACAGGGTGTACTTCTGTTTCCGACGAAGTAGTAGTTGATATTAAGGGTTCTGATTTGAATGTTAATGTTACTGCGGTTCCTGGTGAGGTGTGTTCCGGACAACTTATTTCGTTATTTGCCTTGCCGGATGGTGGAACGGAGAATTACTCTTTCCAGTGGCGTTCGGAGCCGGAAGGGTTTTATTCTGATCAATTTTATACTTCTGCTGTTATTAATCAGGATATGAAATTTTTTGTTACTGTTTCGGATGGTGAGTATCAGATGGAGAGAAGTGTAAATGTCTCTGTGCGTCCATCACCACAAAAATTCGATTTCTCAGGAGATGGGATTTATTGTGTGGGAGAATCCGGAACAACATTAAATCTTAGTGGTTCGGAAGAAGAGGTTACATATCAACTATTGTATAATAATGTATCTAATGGTGTCTCCGCATCCGGAAACGGAAATATATTGAATTTTGAAGAGATTAAAAATGAAGGTATTTATTCTGTTAAAGCGGTAAACCAGTCGAATATGTGCTCTGCGTTAATGCGTGGTGCTGTTCAGGTCGAGAAATCTGCTTTGCCACAGCAATTTAATGTTTTTGGTGGTGGTGTTTTTTGCGAAGGTGATGAAGCCGCTGCAATCTCTTTAGAGAATTCCGAATTTCAAACTTCTTATACTTTATATAAAGATGGCGAGGTGTATCTGGATCCTGTAAACGGAACCGGATCGCAAATTGTTTTTGATAATACTGCCGATGATGGCAGTTATTATGTTGTGGCTCGTAATGAAGCCGGATGTACAGCGCAAATGAGTAGCGATATTATTATTTCTACCATGCCTTTGCCGGATGTATATACTTCTGACGATACTACAATTTATGCCGGAGAATCTGCTTTGTTGCAGGCTTTTGGCGCAACAACTTATTTGTGGAATACAACTCCTGCTATAACTGCACAAACGGTTACTGTTTCTCCTTCTGTTGCTACTACATATACCGTTACCGGGATGAATGAGAATGGTTGCAGCGCGCAAGATGATGTTACAGTATATGTTAATACTCTTCCCGAACCTGATGCAAATGCGTTTACTCCTGACGGTGATGGTGTAAATGATGTGTTTTTACAAGGATATAAAATAAAGGTATTTAATAAGTGGGGAGTTATTTTGTACGAAGGAGACCAAGGATGGGATGGGACTTACGAAGGCTCTCCTGTTAATTCGGGCTCGTATTTTTATTTAAGAATATCTGATAAGCTTGGCGAAGAAATTAATGCTGTTAAAGGAACGGTATCGGTAATACGACAATAGTGTATATGAATAGATTTGTTTACATATTGATGATTTTGTTGATGTTTTGCAATGTGGTTGTTGCTCAAAACGACTACTATGCTGCAAAACAAACTGCTGATGCCGGTAATTATGTAGATGCTGTAGAGCAATATAAAAAGGCGTTGCGTGATACACAAGATCCAATAAAGCGACAAGAGTTATTTTATAATATTGGGATTTCGTTTTTAAAAATGAACCGATATGCCGAAGCAATGCCGTGGCTACGCGATGCAGTGCACTCTAATTCGCCCTATGTAAAACACTATTTCGCTTATGCCGATGCATTGACATTTTTAGGAGAAATATCTAGGGCATCGGAGATATATAAAAAAGTACTAAAAAATTATCCCGATAATAAATATGCAAACACTAAATTATACTCGCTAAATAGTTTTGAAATAGATTTCCCGCGTGTGCTAACAGTTAAAGAGCAACAGAATATAAATTCTTTTTATAGCGACTATTCTCCGGCGTGGTTTGGCGATAAGTTGGTGTTCTCTTCTTCTCGTCCGGGAAAATATAAAAATGATAATAAACGTACTGCTCAGGCATATTCAGATTTATACACTGCTTCTTATAACTCTTTTAACGATTTATGGGAGAGTCCTGTTGCATTTGACGCAATGAATTCGAGACATAGTGAAGGTGTTTTTACTTACGATAATCTTTATAAATCGGCTTTTGTAATGAAGTGTTTTAATAAAGAGCATAGCTGTAAAATAATGGCATCGTCGCAAAATAGCGATGGCAGTTGGTCGAAATTAACAGAGGTGGCTTTTGATGGGAAACAAAAAATGGGACATCCTGCTTTTAGCAATGATGGTAACAGCCTCTATTTTGTTTCGGATATGAAGGGTGGATATGGTGGAAAAGATATCTGGGTAATTAATCGTATTGAGAGAGATATTTGGGGTATGCCAAAAAACTTAGGCTCTGATGTAAACTCTTCCGAAGATGAAATGTTTCCTTCTGTTGTTGGCGATTCGTTACTGTTTTTTGCCTCTGACAGACCCGGCAGCATTGGTGGATTGGATATTTATCTTTCTAAAATAGATGGTATTAAATATAATAGTGCCGTTCATCTTCAATATCCCATAAATACTACTGCCGACGATTTTAGCTTGATAATGAATAGTAAAGGAGGATTGTTTACCTCTAATCGTGAAAACGAAGCCAGAAGTGATGATATTTACTCTTTTACAGGATTTCCTTTGCAGATAAAACTTCATGGTGTAGTTTATGATAAAGAGTATGGTGGAACTATTTCGGGGGCAGAGGTAGCACTCAAATTTGGTAATGCAAAGTATCAGCTCGATACTGATTCTTTAGGACGTTTTTCTGTTGCAATACCAATTTTTACAAAGGGAAGTATCTCTATTAATCATAAAGAGTATAAAGAGGTTGCGGAAGAGCTGTTTTTTAACGATAGCAAGTTGCTCTACAAACAAAAAGATGTTTATAGAGACTATTATCTTGCTCCGCCACAGCCTTTGGCTAAAATAGTAGGTGTTGTTACAAATCGTGAAACTAATGAGCCTATAATCGGGCAAACGGTTACTATTGCCGGTAGTCGTGGTTTTAAAACATCTGTGAAAACAAACGAAAAAGGAAAATATACTTTTAAAGATTTATTGCCAAAAAGAATTTATACAGTAAAAATTCAAAAGGAGGGCTATTTCTCCGATTCGCGACAGTGCAAAGTACCTGCATTATCTGTTTCTATGTCGTTTTGTACTGCTACAGGATATGATATGGATTTTCAGTTAACTGAGATACAACAGAAAAAAGAGGTCGTAATACGTAATATCTTTTACGATTTTAATAAAGCGAGTCTGCGTTCCGAATCGCGTAATGAATTAAAAAAACTTGCATCGATGTTAACGGAGACTCCTAATGTTATTATACAAATAAATTCGCATACCGATGTGCGTGGCCGCGATGCGTATAATTTGCGTTTATCGCAACGCAGAGCGCAAAGTGTAGTAGATTATCTTACGCGAAATGGCATCTCTGCAGAGCGACTTTTTGCCAGAGGATTTGGCGAGAGTAAGCCTATTTTAAAAAATGCTGCTACAGAAGATGAGCATCAGCTAAATCGTAGAACTAGTTTTAGAGTATTGGCGATATTAGAGAAGAGCTCTTCGCAAATGCCTGATAAAATGCCTAGTGTAATCATCGAACAACCTGTTATAAAGAAACAAAAAGCTCCGGTAGAAACGATTGTTGAAATAGTAAAACCTCCGATTTCGGGTTTGAGCTATTGTGTTCAACTCTTTAGCTCGAACAAAAAAAGGACTAATGATGCCCACTTTTCGGTGCTGATTAGTAATACATCAAATACCCGACTGATAGAACATAAAGTTGGTGGGGTGTATAAATATGAAATAGGAGAGAGGAGCACCTATTTAGAAGCGGTTGCTCTTAGAACAAAAATAGTTAGCCTTGGTCATAAAGATTGTTTTATTACCGCTTATCGCGATGGTAAAAAAATTAGTGTGAATAGTGCTATAAAGATGGAAAAGAAATAGTTATGAGACTAAAAATTTGTATGCTTATATCGTTGTCGGCTCTCTTTTTGTCTGTTTCAGGACAGAGTGACCCGCAATTTAGTTTGCACGAATTTAACAGACTGCAGTATAATCCTGCTGCTACTGCGCAGTCGAATTATATTAATGTGCACCTCTCTGCTCGTCAACAATGGTTGGGCTGGGACGATGCACCGGCAACACAATCTTTTTCAATAAGTAACTATTTCGACAAACTTAAAATTGGTGTGGCTCTTACTGCAATTAACGATACATGGGGTGCTGAATCGGTTCGTAATATCAAGCTCAAATATTCGTATCATGTGTGGTTTGCCGATGATAAATATCTCTCTTTCGGACTGGGAACCGGTGTGGTGATAAAGACTTTCGATGGCTCGGGATTGATATTTGAACAAAATCCTGAACCTCATAATTATACCAATACCAAAACAGAAACACGATTAGATTTTGATTTTGGAATGGAACTGCATCTGAGCGATTTTGTGCTGGGTGTAGCTTCAAATCATATTACTCAGTCGTACAGCGAGACAGAGTTATTACGCGTTCCACGACATAATTATGCTTATATGTCGTATAATATTGCGCCAACACACGATTTCTCTTTTTTACCTACAATTGCCATCTCGCATATCGATAAGGTTATTCTACCCGAATTTCGTTGTGCTTTTTCCATAAAAGAAAAAATTACTGCCGGAATAGGATACCGATTAGATGAAGCAATGATTTTGTTTTCTAAAGTGCAAATAACAGAAGGAATCTCCTTTGCATATTCGTATGATATGGCAGCGGGTAATTTGCAATCATACCGCAATGGATCGCATGAAATACTTCTCGAAATAAAAATATTTAAACCTCAGAAATATTATAACTCCCCAAGATTTTTTGATTAATATTAACCTAAATTAATCTATTACCTATTATGTTATAATTACAATCACTATTTTTGGTGCTTAAAGCTTTTAATATGATAAGAAAAATACTATTTGTATTTCTGTTAATTAGTCTGTTTTCGTGTAATCGCGATTCTTATCCGTTTATAGGAAAGGAAGTAAGGGAGACGATTGTTCTGTCGGGAATTAATAATGTTGAGCTTATGAAGGCTATAGTAAAATATACTAATCGTAAAGATAGCTTGAAACTTGAGATGTGTTTTTATCTTATTAAAGAGATGAAAAATCATAGCCACAAGACCTATCTTTTGCGCGATTCTTTGGGGCAGTTGGTTGATTATAATATTTCGGAGTTTAATAGTATTAATGAGGTAATAGAACATAAAAACTCTGTCATTAATAAAAGTGGAGAGGTTCGGTTTTATCGTCATTATAATGGTGAGGATGTTTATAAAATAACAGGTGTTTATATTGTAAATCAAGTAGAGAGAGCTTTTGCGAGTGGTTATTATAATATTTATGAAGATAAAATTGGGTGTGAGCTGGTTA
>JAYEOD010000093.1:0-4535 GCA_034722575.1 Bacteroidota bacterium
AAAAGCAACTTCATCTGTTATTATTCCTGATATGGATGAGATGACTGTTGAAATTGTTGATGCACAATATCAAGAATTTACAGATATCGCTATTGCTCCTTCTAAAGGAAATTTATTTCGTGATATCGATCCTGCTACTGTTCCTTTTGAGTACGCTGCAGAATACTCTAATGATGCATTTTACCCTTCTGAGATAGCTTCTCTACGTTCACCATATATTTTAAGAGATTATCGTGGACAAACTGTTGTTGTAAATCCTTTCCGTTATAATCCTGTAACTAAAACTCTACGCGTTTATTACGATATTACTGTAAAAGTTACTTCTACCGGTAATATAGGAGAAAATACATTCTCTCGTTCAGGTTCTTTTACAACTGTTGATAATGAATTTAAAAATATTTATGATAACCATTTCTTGAATAGCGGAAGTGATTCTCGTTACACTCCTGTAGAAGAAGATGGTTCTATTCTTATTATTGCTCACAGCGACTTTATGGATGCAATGCAACCATATATTGATTGGAAAATAATGACTGGTCGTGAAGTGGAAATGGTTGATGTTGCTGATATCGGTGGCTCTTCTGATATTGAATCATACATCGAAACATACTATAATGAGAATGATTTAACATATTGTTTACTTGTTGGTGATGCTGCACAGGTGCCTTCAAGTTATTCTAATGGCGATTCTGATAATAATTATGCCTACATTGAAGGTGGAGACCACTACCCGGAAATTTTTATGGGTCGTTTCTCTGCTGAAAATATAACTGACGTTGAAACAATGGTTCAGCGTACATTAGATTATGAAAAAGAGCCTTTTACAGGTGAAGAGTGGTATACAAATAGTATTTCTGTTGGTTCTGACCAAGGTCCCGGTGATGATGATGAGTATGATTATGAACACTTACGTAATATTCAAGACGATCTAAATGGATTTGGATATACTTATAACTATGAATATTTTGATGGTTCTCAAGGTGGTAATGATGCTGCCGGAAGTCCTTCTCCTAACGATGTTGCTGAAGGGATAAATTCCGGATCTACAATTATTAACTATACCGGTCATGGAAGTACAACTTCTTGGGGCTCTTCAGGGTTTTCAAATTCTGATGTAAATAACCTCACTAATGCTGATAAACTTCCATTTATCTGGTCTGTTGCGTGTGTTAATGGTAATTTTGTTGGTTCTACTTGTTTTGCTGAAGCTTGGACTCGTGCTACAAACGCTGAAGGAAACCCTACAGGTGCTATAGCTACAATGATGTCAACTATCAACCAATCATGGGCTCCTCCAATGCAAGGTCAAGATGATATGAATGATTTATTGACTGAACAAGATGAAAATAATATTAAACGTACTTTTGGCGGATTGTCTTTTAATGGTTGTATGAGCATGAATGATGAATATGGTGGCGAAGGTGACGATATGACTGATACTTGGACTCTTTTCGGTGATCCATCTGTTATGGTTAGAACTGATAATCCAACGGATATATCTGCTTCTCATAACCCAACTATCTTTTTAGGCTCTTCCAGCTTTGCTGTTTCTGCTTCCGGTATAGATGGTGCTACTGTTGCTCTTACAATGGATGGTGTTATTTATGGTGTGGGAACTATCGAAGGTGGTTCTGCTACAGTTAATTTCGAGAATCCATTAACTGTTCCGGGTACAATGAACCTTGTTATTACGGCTTTTAATAAAATTCCTTATATCACTACTGTGGATGTTATTCCTGCTGATGGCCCTTACGTTACTATGATTAGTAATAGCATTAATGATGCTAGTGGTAATGGAAATGGTTTAGCTGATTTTGGTGAATCTATCTTATTAAATGTAGAGCTACAAAATATAGGTATCGAAGCTGCTGCAGATGTTACTGTTACTCTCTCTTCTGATGATGAGTTTGTTACTATTACTGATGCAACTGAAGATGCAGGAACTATTGCACAAGATGCTACTGTTACTTTAACAGATGCTTTTGCTTTTGATATTGCCGATAATGTTCCTGATCAACATGCTGTTATATTCACATTAGTTTCTACTAGTGGCGATGACACTTGGGAAAATATTTTTTCTGTTGTTGTTAATGCGCCTGCATTATCTGTTGGGAGTTTAACTATCGATGATAGTGCTAACGGTAATGATAACGGACGTCTTGATCCGGGTGAAACTGTTGAAGTTACTATCGAAAATATTAACGGAGGTCATGCTGATGCTCTTTCTGCTTTAGCTAATCTTACTACTATTAGTACATATGTTACTGTACAGAATACTGTATTTAATATAGGAACTATTGCTGCCGAAGGAACTGCAAATGCTGTATTTACTGTTGTTTGTTCTGCTGCTGCTCCTGTTGGAACAGTTATTAATTTTGACTATAGCGTTACTGCCGGTGAATATTCTGCTGATGCAGACTTTACTGTTACTGCCGGATTGATTCTTGAAAATTGGGAGAATGGTTTAGATAATTATGATTGGCAGTTTTCAGGTAATGCAAACTGGGATATTGATAATACAGTAGCTTATGATGGTGATAATTCATTAAAATCAGGTGATATTAGCGACAGTCAAGCTTCTACTCTTACTCTTGAGTACGAATCTTCTTCTGATGATGTAATATCTTTCTATAGAAAAGTCTCTTCGGAAGGAAGTTATGATAAATTGAAATTCTTTATTGATGATGAAGAGCAGGCTGTATGGTCAGGTGATTTAGACTGGGAGCAGTTTGAATATCCTGTTACAGCAGGTGTACACACTTTTAAGTGGGAATATACAAAAGATGGTTCACAATCTACCGGAGAAGACTGTGCTTGGATTGATTTTATTATCTTCCCTCCAAACTTGTCGTTTACTGCTACTGCCGGTATGGATATGGCTATTTGTGAAGCGTCTCCTGTTACTATTTTAGGTAATGCTACTCTTTACACATCACTTCAGTGGACAACTGACGGTGATGGTGCATTTGACGATGCTACTGCTATGCAGCCTGTTTATACTCCGGGACAAACTGATGTTACAAACGGTACTGTTGAATTAACTTTAACTGCTGCCGGTTCTGGCGATGATATTGTTGATGCAATGATATTAACAATTAACGATCCTGCTACTGCTGATGCCGGTGAAGGAATGACATTGTGCGAAGGTGAAACTTATACAGCTAATGCTATTGCCGAAAATTATGCTTCAGTTAACTGGACTACTGCCGGTGATGGTTCTTTTGATGATGCTTCTATCTTAGCTCCTGTTTATACTCCGGGAACTGAAGATATAGCTAATGGTACAGTTACTCTTACATTTACTGCTATGGCTCTTGAAGCTTGTTCTGATGCTGCTTCTGATGTAATTATTACAATTAATTCAGCTCCTGCTGCTGCTACTGTTGCTCAGGGTGTTGTTGAGGTTTGTGCAGGAACTGCTGCTGATTATTCTGTTGAAACTATCGAAAATGCTACAAGTTATGTGTGGACTATAACTCCTGCTGAAGCCGGTGTTATAGAAGATGGAGCTGCAACAGTTGCAGCTATTGCATGGAATACGGATTTTGCAGGTGTAGCTCAAATTGTTGTTGCCGGTGTTAACGATTGTGGTCAGGGAACTGAATCTGCTCCTCTTGAGGTAACAGTTAATGCATTACCTGATGTTGTAGAATTTGTTTCAGGTGTCGATACAGTTGATCATGTTTACACAGAGTCTTCTTCTTATACTGTAAATGAAGTGGCTAATGCCAGTGTAGTAGTATGGACATTAGTTCCTGCTGAAGCCGGTGAAATTACTGCCGAAGACTATACTGCCGAAGTAGTATGGGACGATAGCTTTACAGGTGATGCACATGTTACTGTTACTGCTTCTAACGATTGTGGAGATGTGGTATCGGAATATAAAGTTACTGTTATGAATACTGTTGGTTTTGAAGATTTAGACAGTGTTTTAAATATCGAAGTATATCCAAATCCTAATAACGGTAGATTTAATCTTAACCTTTCGGGTAATGATATGAATGAGGTGATAAATGTTAAAATACTTAGCCCTATTAGTGCTGTTGTTTTCCAAGCAAATAATATCTCTGTAAAGAGTAATTATAAAGAAACAATCGACATTACTGATTTAGCCGATGGTATTTACTACCTTGTTATAGAAAATGATAAAGGACGTATTATTAAAAAGATAATAGTACAAAAATAATATCTCTGAAAAGAGAACTCTTGTTTATTAATAAAGGCACGCAACTTACGAGTTGCGTGCCTTTTGTGTAATGTTATTTTTGTAGATATTATAACTTTTTATTTATAATGTTCTTTAAAAAATAATTTCGGTTTCAGTATCTGTTAGTTATGATGATAATGGAAATATTGAAGCATTACAAAGAATGGGTGATATTGCGGGGCTAATACCAATTGAATTTCAAAATGGCCGATAAATTCTTCATCTTTTCCAGTTTTACCGCACTTCAAATTTGAACCGTAGCTACTGCTATGCTTAAAATTTGAAGATTGTAAAACAGAAAAATATTTTGAATTTATGTCGGCCATTT
>JAYEOD010000094.1:0-4530 GCA_034722575.1 Bacteroidota bacterium
TTACTACCCGATATTCTTTAAAAAATCCAAATATATAAATATTATCTGGCAACAGATGAATTTCGGCACTTAACTTACTGTAAATAAATATTTAACATAATCAGTAAAGGTAAAAAACCAACAGAAAAGCATAAACAATACCACACTGAGAATAAACAGATTACAAATCACAAGAAAACCCCATCAACAACAATGACATTACCATAATTAAGATGTACTTTATCACCATTAAGAATGGTGATACCAAATACGTGTTAAAATGTTTTTTTGTATAACATCTACTACTAATGCAAATCAAAAGTTGGTATTATTGTTTTAACCTGCTCTTTCAGGGCGTATATTATTTTATCTGTAAAATCACCCACGGCGTTGCCGTTGGGCTGAAATAAGCTGCCACTTTGTGGCGAGTTTTTGTTACTAGCTTTTTCTAAAAATTCCGTTATCGAAATACCTCGATATAATTTTATTAACCGGATAAAGGGTAGCCACAAAACCAATTACAAATACAGTAACTGCAACTAAAAGAAAATCAAACAATTTCATCTCTACCGGATAGGCAGATATCACGAACGAACCCGTCGCGTTAAGCGCAATAATACCAAATGTTTGTTGAGCCCAACACATTAATGCACCAACAGTCAGTCCTACAGCGGCTCCAACAAACGAAATCAACATTCCTTCTATAATAAATATCCTTTTTATTACTCCAATATCAGCTCCCATACTCCATAAAAAAGAGATATCATCGTGCTTATCAATCATTATCATCGACACAGAACCTATCACATTAAAGGTGGCTATTATTAAAATAAAAGTTAAAATAAAATAGATAGCCCATTTCTCCGATTTCATTATTTTATAGAGCAAAGCTTGCTGTTGATAGCGGTTTTTAACTTTAAAATCTTTGCCAACTACACTCTTTATCTCCTCCTGAACACTCTCTGCATCGCTCTCCTTATCGAGATAAAGCTCAATAGATGTTACTTCATTTTTATACTCTAAAAGCTCTCGGGCAAAACGTAATGGCACTATAGCATATTTTGTATCAACATCCTGTTGTATAGAAAATACACCACGCTGAATAATATTTCCCACATTAAAAGCTTGATTCAAAAACAGCGTTTGCGTCTGTTTACGTTTGGGTACATAAACCGAAAAAGTCTCCAAAGAATTATCGCCATGCAGCCCAAGATAATAGGCTACCCCATATCCTAATACAGCATAATTATGCTGTCCTCTTTGCAAAATCATTTTCCCGCTAACCATCATTGTGTCAAGAGTTTTTACAGAAGCATACTCCTCACTAACACCTTTTATTCTGGCAATATGTTGTCGGTCACCCGATTTTAAAAGGGCATTCTCTTCAACTACTTCTACATAGTTAATTACACCGGGTATTTTTTTTATCTTGTCGGATGGGAATATAGTTGTATCAAAGGTTTTCCCCTTGACAGCAACAATTTTTATATCAGGATCGAAAGAGTTAAACAAAGATTCTATTACAGACTCAAAACCATTAAATACCGACAAAACAACAATAAGGGCAAAAGTACCTACAGTAACCCCCACCACCGAAATCCCGGAAATCACATTAATAATATTATGCGACTTTCGAGAAATCAAATATCGTTTCGCTATATATAACGGAAAATTCAAATCGTTTCTATTTCCATGCTTTTACCAACAGTCCGGTACCTGTTTTGTGATTAATTTTTAAATCGAAATAATTAAGAATTATTGCAACCGGCATAACCAAAATATAATATACCGGCAACAAAACAAAAAACAGCTTTGTAATATTTAATGCCTGTATAGGATATTTCATTGATAATTTCCACGAAATTTTCCCCGGAGTGCCGTAAGTATAATAGGCTTCTGTTTTAGAAAAACCAGCCTTTTTTAATTGCTGCTGAATGGCTTCGATATTATACCCATCGCGTACGTGTTCGTCGATAAAAGAGCCTCCGTCATGGTCGTGATCATGAACATCAGAGCCTCCTTGATCGCTTGGTGTAGAGATCAACACCATACCTCCAGCGTTCATAGTATTATAAAATCCCTCAAAAACCTTTTGATCTTCGAGAATATGCTCCATAACATCAACAGAAATAATCAGGTCGTATCTCTTTTCGGATGCGAAATTTGTCAGGTCGGCATATTCAAATTTAATATTCTCCCTGTTAATCTTATTAAAGAAACTGTTGCAATCTTCAATCTGCTCTCTCTTAACATCAACACCTTTAATATTCCACTTTTTGCTTACTCCCGATAAAAAATAAGAGTACTGCCCAAAACCGGAACCTGCATCAAGAACATCTGCTTTGCCTTCTTTATTTTCAGAAGCCCACAGCCTAACCTCTTTTTTTACATGCCAAGTTCTAAGCAATAAAACATCTAACATTTTATAAAAAAGCTGTCGTAAAAAAGGAGTTTTATTAAACAAAACTCCCAAGCTTCTCTTTATAGGATCGTACTTCATATCTATTGCAATTTTTACTTATCGTCTAATAAGTTGTCAATATTTTCGATGTAATCTAAAGAGTCATCCAAAACAAATTGTAAATTAGGAATTATTCTAAGCTGATGCCTAACTCTTTTTCCCAATTCAAAACGTATCTCTTTATTATCTTCCATAACTTTATTTACGGTAGCCGCTTTGTCGCTAGTAGCAAACAAGCTCAAATACACCTTTGCTATAGATAAATCTTTTGTAACATTTACCCTAGTAACAGTAATCATTGCATTGTCGTACTTATAACCGCTTTTTTGAAATATCTCTCCCAAATCTTTTTGTATTAAGCGGGATATCTTCTGTTGTCGTTGTGATTCCATAATGCAAAAGTACAACTTTATTATTATCCCACTTCTTTAAACGATCTGTTTTTTTATAAATGGTATTATAAATGATGCCGGATATTTTTTTGACAGGAGTAACAAGATTGACATGATAAACATTTATGACAATAAATGAGATTGAGGTTGATTGATTGTGACACCTTCGGTGAGATTGACTGATTGGAAATACTCTCCGATTTAAAAGGTACAGAGTACCGTTCTATTTGTAGCAGAATGATTGTGAAGTAGTAATAAGGTGCAGCGCACCGTTCTATTATTTTTTATCGTCAAACTAGAGATTATAATGACGATTTCCATCCGATAAAAAAACAAGACACTGATTATTATGATTTTTTAGACAGATAATCATAACAAACCTATCAAATCAGTACAATCAGTGTACATAAAACCGGCATAAAATCACATTAAAAATCAGGTGGCTAATATTAGATTAATTCGATGATAAAAAATCTCGTGATCTTTTCTTTAATTTCCGACTACAGAAATAAATTTATCAACCGCATACAGCGGAATATTTGTCAGCCAATCCGCATTTCTGTAATCCGCGACATTGACATTCTTTCCATAACTAATCCTTATTTTACATTAAAAAAAACAACTTTCACCACAAAGCCACATAAAGTCGAACGACTTTATGTGGTTCAGCACATTTATTTTCATGAAAAACACATATCAGATATTCATAAGTTTACATCACCAAAAACTTAACATAACCCTGAGGTTTGTTTTGACTGAAGAACCTGGCGATATAAATGCCTTTTGGCCATGATGACACTGCGCAGCGAATAGATGTTTGTCCGGAAGGAAAATACTCTTTATGCACTTCTCTTCCATTTACATCGATAATGCGAACCTCACCCGCTGCTTGACTCTGCTGCCGAGATAAATTAATATAGCCACAAGCAGGATTAGGATAAGCTATTAATTCATCATGACTTATGGAAATAATTGGGATTTCAGTATATAAGGTATCAGAACTTCGGTAGAGTTTTGTTATTCCTGTATATGAATCAACACAAGTATATAATTTCCCATCCGGTAACGCTCTAATAATATGAATTTCAGATGTATTAGTTATAATATCTGATTCAATACGACTCCAGTTCTCACCATAATCATCTGAAAAATAAATCCCAACATTATCATATAATACACCAATTGCTCCAAGATATATCTCATCATCAGGTGTTATGGTCATATCCTGTATCTGAAAATAAATCTTACTAAGCACTACCTCCCATGTATCACCACGATTATGAGATACCATAACCTGATTTTGCATTTGATCAAACAAGCCATAACCGGCAGCAAATATGTCGCCATTAGATGCCTCCTCCAGTGCTGTTACTCCATAATTCTGCAGTACACACTCCCAGTTCTCTCCTCCGTCAACCGAGCGATATACACCTCCTCCGGTAAGCCAATTCACACTAGAGGCATAGATACTATCCGATGAAATTTCCATAATATCATAGAAAAACTCTACCGAAGGGTTTGGCGCCAACAGCGTATCCCAGGTTTGACCATTATCCACTGAACGACACAAGGCTCCCGCACCAAAGTAAATATTTCCGGATTCTCCTTGTAACACCCTATGAATAGTCGATGTTCCATCATAAAGCGTATCCCAGGTTTGTCCTTCATCATCGGAAACAAGTAATTCTCCCATAGTAA
>JAYEOD010000095.1:0-4491 GCA_034722575.1 Bacteroidota bacterium
AATAATTTGTGTAGGTCTGTAGAACAGAAAAAAATGAAGCTATGAAAAATATAAAAACAGTAAGAATCGCATTAGCAATGTTGTCAATTATATTGATGTGTGGCATTGCAAATGCGCAAACCCTCCGAGACACCGAACCTTTTACACAAATTAAATCAGCAAGTACTTTTAACGTGCTATTAGTGCGAGGAGAAAATTATTCTGTAGAGATTAAAACACCTGAAGCTGATGCGGGTAAAGTAAAAACAAAAATAGATAATGGTGTTTTAAAGATATCGGGCGTAAGTAAAATCCAAGGTGAAAATGTAAAGATAATTGTGATTTTTAAAGAGTTGGATGGAATTATTGCCAGTGGTGTTTCAAGTTTTAGTTCAAAACAAACTATAGAGGCGGATGCCTTTTTTATAAAAGCTAGCGGAGCAACAAAAATTAATCTGGATTTAGAGGTAGATAAGCTGTTTAGTGAAATTTCGGGAGCGGCAAAAGTAAAATTATCAGGTTCTGCTGATATTCATACTATTAAAGTATCGGGAGCGGCAAACATAAAAGCATATGATTTGGAAACAGATTGTACAAATGCAAAAGTCAGTGGTGCTTCGATGGCGTATGTTAATGCTACTGATGAGTTAATAGGAGAAGTTTCGGGGGTTGCTCAGTTAAAACATACCGGCGAACCGGATGTTTTGGATATTAATAATGATGAAACAGTAAATCGTATAATCGAAACTAGAATAAATAACGAGGGGGTTGAGGACTCGGTACGTATTAAGATAGGTAATATGGATGTAGAGATTATAGATTCGGAAACACCTACAATTCGCATTGGTGATAATGAGATAAAGATTGGTGAAAATGGAAATATTACTTTCGACAGACATAAAAAACAACCTCGTTTTGACGGTCATTGGGCTGGATTCGATATTGGTGTGAATGGTTATTTTACCGCAGATAATAAAATTGGTGTTCCGGATGAAGCCGATTTTATGAGTCTTAATTATCAAAAATCAATTAATGTACATATAAACTTTTTTGAGCAGAATTTTAATTTAATTAATAATCATTTAGGATTAGTAACCGGATTAGGTTTGGAGTATAATAATTATAGATTTGATGATAATGTGAGAATAGATCCGTCGGCAGAGAATTTTGTAGGGGTTTTTGATGAAAATCCTGATAAAGATTTTATTAAAAGTAAGTTGGTTGTAAATTATTTAAACATTCCGCTTTTGTTAGAGTATCAAACCAATTCGCGTAGTAACAAAAAGAGTTTTCATATATCGGCAGGTGTTGTTGGTGGATTGAGAATTGGTTCGCATACAAAAATAGTTTATGAAGATGGTGGTAAACACAAGAGCAAAGATCGTGACGATTTTCATCTTCATCCTTTTAAAGCATCGGCTATGGTGCGAATAGGTTGGGGAAAAATAAATATTTACGGCTCGTATAGTTTGTTAGAGATGTTTGAAAATAATAAAGGTCCTGAATTATATCCTTTTAGTGTTGGTATTACTTTGACTGATTTTTAGAGTAAAATAATTGATAAGTTTTTGGTATAAGTTACCGCTTCACTGTTTTAAATAACATGAAGCGGTTTTTTTGTTTTTTAGAGTAATGAAACGTTGATTTACGGATTTGATAGCGGATCGTTTTTTTTTATTAGTTTTACCTAAAATTTATTTGGAGTATAAAGAAAATAATAATTATGTCCGGTCACAATAAATGGTCAAAAATAAAAAGAGCAAAAGGTTCTGAAGATGCTAAACGTTCTAAAGTGTTTTCACGGTTTTCGAAAGAGATTACAATAGCTGTAAAAGAGGGTGGGGAAGATCCGGAGGGTAATCCAAGATTGCGTACTGCAATACAAAATGCAAAAGGTGCTAGTATGCCAAAGGAAGTTATAGAAAGAGCTATAAAAAAATCGAATAAAGATACTTCGCAGTTTGTGGAGTTGAATTATGAAGGGTATGCTCCAAATGGAATAGCTGTTTTTCTTGAGTGTGCAACCGATAACCAACATCGTACTATTGCTAATGTGAGAGCGATTTTTAATAAAAACGATGGCAGCTTAAGTAAAAATGGTTCTTTGAGTTTTGTTTTTGATAGAAAAGGTGTTTTTAATATTAAGAAAGAGGCTATCAATGATATTGATACTTTTGAATTGGAGGTTATAGACGCCGGAGCAGAAGATTTTGAAATTGATGATGATTTGGTAACTGTAACAACATCGATGGAGGATTTTGGCACTATGCAGAAAAAACTCGAAGAGATAGAGATTGTGCCGGAAAATTCCGGTTTAGAAAGAATTCCTAATAATACAGAGGAGCTTCCTGTTGAAAAAGCGTTAAGGGTTTTGAAAATAATTGATCTTTTTGAAGAGGATGATGACGTGCAAAAGGTGTATCATAATCTTGAACTTACTGATGAGCTTGTGATAGAGTACGAAAAAGAATAATGATATGTATTTGGTAGAAGAATAAAAAAAACCCGTTTTGAATATCTCAAAACGGGTTTTTTATTTAAAAAAATCAGACTATTATTTTGATAAAATATCAAAAGTATCTGAAGCAATAACAAGTTCTTCTTCAGTAGGAACAACAATAATTTTTACTTTCGAGTCGTCGGTAGATATAACGCCCTCTACACCTCTAAGTCCATTATTTTTCTTGTCGTCAATACTCGCGCCAAGAAATTCTAAGCCATTAGAAACACCTTTACGAGTGGTGTCTGCGTTTTCGCCAATTCCTCCGGTAAAAATAATTGCATCTACACCATTCATAGCTGCTGCATATGAACCAATATATTTTTTAATGCGATAGTCATACATCTCCAAAGCTTTTTTGCATCTTTCGTTACCGGCATTTGCAGCTTCTTCTATTTCTCGCATATCAGATGAGACTCCTGAAACACCAAGCATTCCGCTGTGTTTATTGATAAGCTTGTTGGTAACATCAATGCTTAAGTCTTCTTTATCAGCGATATATAATAATGCTCCTAAATCGAAATCACCGGCACGTGTACCCATAATTAATCCTTCAAGAGGAGTTAATCCCATTGACGTGTCAATAGATTTACCATTTTTAATAGCTGCAATAGAAGCTCCATTACCTAAGTGACAAGTGATAAGCTTTGAATTATTATAGTCTAGGTCAAGTAATTCACATGCTCTTTTTGAAACATATCTGTGACTTGTGCCATGGAAACCATATTTACGAATACCATATTTTTCGTATAAAGAATATGGAATACCATAAAGGAAAGCATGAGATTCCATTGTTTGATGGAAAGCTGTATCGAAAACACCAACCATTGGAACGCCTGGTAGTAATTGTTGACACGCATAAATTCCTTCAAGGTTTGGTGGGTTGTGTAATGGCGCTAATTCAACAGTCTCTTCAAGAGCTTTAATAACATCATCGTTAATTTCAACACTACCGTTAAATTTTTCGCCGGCATGAACAACACGGTGTCCTACAGCATCAATCTCTTTAAGGTCTTTAACGCTACCGTATTTTTTGTCGCTAAGAATCCCAAGTACATATTTAATACCTTGTTTATGATCGAGAACCTCTCCGTTTAAATCTAATTTAGTACCGTCGTTACGTTTATGTTTAACGCGGGAACCTTTCATGCCAATTTTTTCTACCAATCCTTTAGCAAGAACGTTTTTAGATGGCATTTCAAATAATTGATATTTTATAGATGAACTTCCGCAATTAAGTACGATTATTTTCATTTTGTTTGTTTTTTTAACCCTGTTATTGTTTGTTGTTTATCTGAGCACAAGTCACTGCTTGTTCAACTATTGTATTGTTTTTGTATCTGTAAAAGCCTATTTCGGTTTTTCTTCCAAGGTGATTTGCTCTTACTAATCGTTTGATAATTGGAGATGCTTTATATTTTTGTTCGCTAAATTCCTGATATAAATTATCCATCCAACGTAGTACTTTGTCTAAACCAATTTTATCGGCAAGCTCGAAAGGACCGTATTGATATCCGAAAGAGGCTTTCATTGCTTTGTCGATATCGCTCGGAGAAGCAATGCCTTCCATAAAGATATTGCATGCTTCGTTGATCATAGGAACTGTCATACGAGTAGCAATATTACCGGCTGATTCATTAACATGTATTGGTGTTCTGTTTATCATATTGATAAACTTAATCCCTGTATTGTAAGCTTTATCAGAAGTTTTAGCGTGTTTAACTATTTCAACAATTTTAACATCGTCAACAGGAGCTATAAAATGCAATCCTAAAGTTCTTTCGGGTTTGTTTATGTCTTCGGATAAATCGGATATCATTAAAGTAGAAGTGTTTGAAGCGATAATGCAATTGTCGCAAACATGCTCTTCTATTTTTTTGAATACCTCCTGACGTATGTTGATACTGGTTGTTTTAGTATTGGTGTTAATTGCTTCAATAACAATATCGCACTTACTAAAGATTTTGTAGTCTGAAGAACCTTTAATTCTACTCATAATTCCTCTTTTTTCG
>JAYEOD010000096.1:0-4490 GCA_034722575.1 Bacteroidota bacterium
TATGATGCAAAGATAGTGCATATTATTGGTGTTTTGCTTTATATTTGTTAAGTCAGAATTAAAAAGTTATAATTTTTCTTTCTCTAAAGCAAAAATAATTGTGCTATATTTATAAATCAGTAGGTAACGAAGATGACTGAACAAGGATATGGGAAAATTTTAAAAAAAATATAGAATAGAATCTGCAAGATTACAGAATTGGGATTATGGATGGAATGCCCTTTATATCATCATTAATCCACAAAAATGGGAGGATGATAAATTTAATATAAAAATAAAAAACAAAATTATAAACGGATTAAATGGCAATTAAAAAAGGCATTACCATTTGGTAACGCCTTTTTTAATAAAATAATCCGTGTATCCGTGGCAATAAAAAATTGCATTGGGGGCACAAACTCTATTTAAACTTCTTTAAAATCTTTTTAACGGCATCTTTATGAATAGTAAATCCCATCATTTTTAATTTCATATAATCTTCTGTAAAGAAATAATAACCAAAAATAGGACTCTCTTCTCCAACATTTCTCGATCCTGAGCTCGAATCTTTTACTAAATACCAATCTTTTCCATCTATTTCGGTATAACCAACTAAATGCATTCCGTGGTCGTCGGTTGTAGTGTGGTTCGAAAAGCGGAATTGACGAGCATTTTCATCGATGTCTTTCGAGGCAATATCAAAAGTAGGAACCATAGCACAATTTGTTGTACGTAAAAAACCGGCTTCCGAAACATCGCCACCAATACTCATTGTGTATCCTTTGCGAATGGACTCTTTTACAACATCCATATAAACATCTAATGGTACATTATAATACTCTTTGCTATGCCACCAGTTGTCTTCAACCGAATATTCTACTTGCTTCCAGTAAGGCTCTTGTTTGTATGAAAGAATTTCAACATAATCATCAGAATTGTATCCTATAATGTTCATGTACTCTTTTGGAGTAATGGTTTTTCCATTATAATTAAACTCTGTTGGAGGTACTCCAATATGATGATTCATAATAGATTTTATTGTTGAAAGAACCTCTTCTTCATTCCAAGCATTACTTTTCTTTACAGATTGAAGATAATTATTCATCTCTTTAAACATTGCGTTATGCGAATGGAATTTTCTGTCGTTTGGTAATCCGTTATAAACACTTTCAGGTACTGTACCATATTTTTTATACATCCTGGCAACAGCATTTCCTTCCGAACCTTCGCTAAAATGCGAATTCCCGCGTTTTTGAACAAAACCACGTGCTTTTTCAACATACTCCCAATAAACAGTGTACATCTCCGAAAGCTTTATTTTTTTGCCTGTTTGGCGATAAAGTTCCGATTCTACAAAAGAGGTGGTAGAAAAACACCAGCAAGTACCACCATTACCTTGCGATATTGTTGGATTGTGCCATGCAGTATTCTCTTTGTACAGCTCCATATTATTACCAAGCACCATTCCCGATTGATCCATCTGAAAGCGCTTATCCATTTTTTTATCTTTACGCTCTTTTTTTACATGGTTTACATCTTTAAGGATAAAGTTCTGGTAATATCCCGGCTCATACTCTTTGAATTTTGCCTTGTCTTTACTCTGAGCAAAAGTTGCCCCGGCAAAAAAGGTCGATACCAATAATAGACTTAGTATTTTTTTCATTTTCTTATATTTGTTTGTTTTTATTTTTGAATCTGACAAAGTTATAAAAAATCATATTAAATAGAGATATTTAATTTTTGGGTATTCATTGTTATTAGCTTTGCGTCATTTATTGTTATTTAGAATTGTAGATATCTACAAATGATTACTTTTGCAAAAAAAAGATAATATGGATATGATTAAGGTTGTTTTTGCAACAGACGATGGCAAAACATATATTGATAGACACTTTGGTGATGCAGAGCATTATGATATTTATGAAGTATCATCTGAGGAAACAAAATTTGTAAAAAGAATTAGTAACACTACTGAAGAAGAGGAGGGACACGCTGATCCAAAAAAAGCTAAAGGAGTAGCCGGATTGTTTAAGGAAGATAATGTTCATGTTGTTGTATCAAAAATTTTTGGACCTAATATTAAAAGAATAAAAAAGAATTTCGTTTGTGTTTTGATGAATGATGAAGTTATTTCTAATAGTATAATAAAAATCCAACAAAACATTATTCCGCTTGTAGAAGAGTGGAATAAAGGGGGAACCAGAACTCATCTGAATTATAAAACTTTGAACAAATGATCTCGGAAAAAGTAAAGGAACTATTTGATAAACTCCCTTTTATGGCGCTTTCTACAGTAGATAGTAATGGTATGCCTAATACTGTGGTGATTGGCTCTAAAAAAATTGTTGATAGTAATACTGTATGGACAATAGATACTTTTCATAATAAAACTAAAGAGAATATTCTTAATAATGGTAATGTCTCTATCGCCTTATGGAAAGGAAAAGAGGGTTATCAAATAAAAGGAAAGGCTAAATATTACTCAGAAGGTGATGTTTTTGAAAAAGGAAAAAATTGGATACTGAAATATAAGCCTACAAAAATTGTAAAAGGTGTTATAGAGATTAAAATTACCGAAGTTTTTAGTCTTTCACCTAATTATAATGAGGCAGGAAAAAAAATTGCATAAAAAGCTATAATTATGTATAAATATCTTTTTGGCCCTGTGCCATCACGTCGTTTAGGAATGTCGTTGGGGGTGGATCTAGTCCCTCATAAAGTATGTACCTTAGATTGTGTTTACTGTGAATGTGGTGCTACCACAAAGTTGACTACCGACAGAAAAGAGTATATCCTTTTCGAAAAAGTAAGAGAGGAGTTAGTGGATTATTTTAAAAAAAATCCTGCACCCGATTATATTACTTTTTCCGGTGCCGGCGAACCTACTCTAAATTCACGTTTTGGTGAAGTGTTAGATTTTATAAAAATAAATTTCCCGAGTATTCCACTGGCAGTGTTAACTAATGGCAGCTTGCTTAGCGATCCGCAAGTAAGAAAAGAGTTGATGCATGCTGATGTGGTATTGCCTTCGCTCGATAGCGCTTCTGAAAAATCGTTTAATATGATGGACAGACCTTCAACAAAGCTTACTGTTGATAGTTACATTCAAGGACTTGTTGATTTTAAAAAGGAGTTTAAAGGCGAAATATGGTTAGAGACAATGATATTGCCGGGGTATAACGATAGTATCGAAGATTTAAAACTCTTAAAAGAGGCTTTCTTAAAAATAAATCCCGATAGTATTCAAATTAATACTCTCGACCGACCGGGTACTCTCGAAAATTTACGTCCGGCTAATAAAGCTGAGCTTAACGAGATAGTGAAATTCTGGGATATGGATATTGTACAGATTATTGCTGCCGCTCCCGATAGGAAAAAAATTATTGCTTATCGCGAAGACGTGGAGACCTCTATCCTGGAAACAATTTCGCGCAGACCTTGTACTCTCGATGATATAGCTAAAATATTAGGGACTCATGTTAATGAAGTAAACAAATATCTTGGCGTATTAGAAGATGACGATAAAATAGAGACTACTCGTTTGGAAAGAGGTGTTTTTTATCAATTGAAAAAATAAATAAATTAATTATCAATTTAAAATTAATAATTAAAAAGATATAATGATAATACTTGATAGACCATATGTTTCTGATTTTTTGAAGGAGACAATAAAAAGAAATAATTTCCCGGTGCTGAAAACCGATCTTGCTATAGAGTTGCTTGGCGGAACTGATTACAATTTAATAGAAGCCGAAGAGGTTATTGCAAAAGTAAGAAATAACGAATCGCCTCGTGTTTACACCCCTTCAGAGAATACTATTCACTGGATATCAAAAAATCTTGACTTTACCGAGATGCCGGAAAAAATTTCTTATTTTAAAAATAAAGTGCGTTTCCGCGAAATGGTTTCAGGTATGTATCCTAATTTTTTCTTTAAGGAGGTAGCTTTAAAAGATTTAGCCGAGCTGGATGTTAATGGTTTTCCTTTCCCTTTTATAATAAAGCCTTCTGTTGGGTTTTTTAGTATGGGAGTGTATAAAGTACACAATTTAGAAGACTGGAATGGCGTGCTTCATCGCATCGAAAATGATATGGATGAGGTGAAATCGTTGTATCCTACCGAAGTTATGGATGCTAACAGTTTTATTATTGAAGAGATGATTGAAGGTGATGAATATGCTTTCGATACTTATTTTAATGATAAAGGAGAGCCTGTTATTGTTGGTATTTTACAACATATTTTTGGATCGGATAGCGATGTTAGCGACCGTGTATATTTTACTTCAAAAGAGGTTATAGAAAAAAATCTTAAACGTTTTACAGAGTTTATCACAAAAGTAGGTGAGCTGGCCGGATTAAGGAATTTTCCTATGCATACCGAAGTTAGGGTTACTGATAAAGGAGAAATTATCCCTATCGAAGTAAATCCAATGCGCTTTGGCGGATGGTCCACATCGGCCGATTTAACTTATCATGCATTTAAAATTAATGCTATCGAGTATTATCTTAAC
>JAYEOD010000097.1:0-4486 GCA_034722575.1 Bacteroidota bacterium
CTATGGAATGATTTTTAATCGGCGAATAAGAAAAAAATAATTCAATTTTTTTATCGATCATTTTAACACGTATTTGGTATAAAATATTATCCATCTCTTTGCAAAGCATAAGTTCGGCCGGGTGATCCTCGAACAAGTTCTCAGCTTCCCGGTCTCTTTAATGCTTCGCTGCGAGCTGAATAACATTTTTCTGAATGCCAATCCAACTACTTATTTTCATAATACAGTTGCAAACCTTCAAGGTTTTTAAAACCTTGAAGGTTTATCGAAATCCTGTTGGCTGTTAACTCATATAATCATTCCCGTGTGTGTTAAAAGTTTTAGTATGGCTCGGTTCATCCGTTTATAATTTTATATTACGGTCGGATAGAGCTCGCCGTTATAATCGTGAAATATTTGGCCAAATATTTCATGTTCGCAGCCCCGGTCTTGCAGCTAATTACACTGCGCCGGCAGGTTGTTGATGACTTAAAATAAAAAGAGTGCCTAAAGCATAAACTTTAGGCACTCTTTAATTTTAGCACTCTTTAAATCCTTTGTTTATTGTATCACAATTTTCTTTGTCTGTTTAAATGTGTTTCCTAAAATGCGTATAAAATATATGCCTTTAGGTAAATAATTTAGGTCGAACGATTTTTCGAAGGTGGAGCTGTTAGCGGCAACGCTTTCGTTTATAATTATTTCTCCGGAAGGGGAGGAGATAATTACTGCGAAACTTTCGTTGATGTTTTTTCCTATAATATTTATATTTCCATCCGATGGGTTAGGATATACTACTATGGTCATTTCGGTTTCTTTCACTTGCGTGATGTCTGTTGCAATAGAATTATTTATCAGGATATTATCTAAATATATATTATTACCATAAAAGTTATAGCTCTCGAACATTATTTTAATATTATTCATTCCGGCATAGTCGCTCAGATTTATATTTGGACAGTCGCTGCCCCATCCTGAACCGCACCAGTCTTCGGGTGTTGTAGGAATAAAATCATCTTCGGTAAGCTCGTGGGTGGCAAATACTCCTGTACCGTCTTCACCATTTTGATATATTCTTGACCAAGTAGTACCACAGTCGCTAGAAATTTTTACAATAAGCGAATCGGTAATAGAGGCGTAATGTCTCGCGTAAGCGTAATCGAAATGCAGAAAAACCTCTTCGTTATTCGAAAAATCGAGAGTAGGCGATATAAGCTGATCTCTTTGTCCCGGAGGAACTAAGTAGGCATAACAGTTTAATCTTATAGTATTATTACCATTAATATCATACTCTTCCCAGGTTTTATTGTTGTCGGTATTAATTACTTCCCAAGCATTAAATGCTAATCCATCTGTAAAGTTTTCATCAAAAGGAATAGCTTTTCCGCCAACGGCTATAAAATTTTCTTTTGTAATAGTGTTGTTTCCTGCGCTATTGGTCGATATTAGTGTTACATCGTAACTCTCGGCCGATAAGAATTTTACAACCGGATTTTGCGATTCGGAAGTGGTGCCTTCTAAAAATTCTACTGTGGTAGGTTCAAAAACCCATTGCCACTCGGCCGGACAGTTTGCTGTTTCGTCAGTGAAGTGGGCTATAGCATTTTCGTCGATACAAAACGCTGTTTTATCGGCCGAAAAATCTGCTTCAGGAAGCATCGATCCACTTACCGTGATGTAGCTTGTTTCCGTTACTGTGTTTTCGCCGATAGCATTGCTTACAGTTAAAGTAACCGAAAACTCTCCTTCGGTATGATATGTTATTCCGATAGGATTTTTTAGGTTAGATGTAGAAGGTTCTGCTCCTTCAAAATTCCAAGCCCAATAATGAGGTACTCCCGATGATTTATCAGTGAAATTAATAGAGCAGTCTGTTGGTATTTCCGTTACATTGGCTTCGAAACTTGCAGTTGGAGTAGTGAAAAACAGATCAGAATCCCATAATCCACGTCCATATGTCGAAGCTCTTATTCTGTCGTTTGCAGGTGTTTCCGAATCGTAATAGAACTCTATATCGGTAACTGTTGCTGTAGCAGGAAGTCCATCGCCAAATTCAATCCAGTCGTCCATCTCGCTTTCGCGATAAAAACATCCTAAATCTGTTCCAATATATAATCCTTCCTGACTGTTTTTGTAATATTCTATTGTGTTTATTGTAACATCCGGTAACGAACCCGTAATATCTTCCCAGTTTAGTCCTTTGTTGATAGACTTGTAAACATGCGAGCCTTTAACACAGTAAACGCTATTTTCGTTATACGGATGCGATTCGACATCTTTTATATTGCCCGATCCCGGAACTGAAGTACTGATATTTAACCACGATGGCGAATCGGCATTGGCATTATCTGTTCGGTATAAATTATTGCCTTTGCCAACATATAAAATATCGGCGTTTACAGATGAGTTTTCTAATACGCTGATATTACCGCTTCCAATACCATCGGATATTTGTAGCCAATCGATACTTGAAGTATATGACTCTTTTACATTATTTGTTCTCCAAACATTTTTCATGCCTACAAACATAGTGTTTGGGTTAGTTTCGTGAAGAACAAATGGTGTTACCCAGCCGCCTTGTTCGCTAATACCATCGGTTATACCTCCATCGTAATAATTATTATGAAACCTAACAATAGCGCCATAATAGTATTCGCCATAGCTATATGTTTCGTCCGAATAATCGATCAAACAATCCATTCCATCGCCACCCATAACGGTAGCCCAGCCTGTCTCTTCATATACAGCTGTTCCGTTATCCTGATATCCGTTTATAACGTAATTTTTAACTGTAGCACTCTGTCCTAATTTATATACTTGGGCAATAGCAATACCGCTTGTAATCTCTGTCCAGTCGCTTCCTCCGTTATCCGTCCAATAAATTCCACCGTCGTTGCCCGAGTAAAATACATCATTAAGCGGGTTGAACATTAACACATGTTGATCGGCATGAACAGCCGGAACGCCACAATCGCCGGTCCAGTGCGCATTAATATTCCATGTTTTTCCTTTGTCAGATGATTTGAAAATATTTACTCCTCCAACATAAATTACCGAACCATTATTTGGATCGGCAGCTATATCGAGGTCGTACCAACCCTGTCCGCTATTTCCGGTCCCGTTACAGCTGTAATCCATAATATTTGGTGTGGTAGATTGTTCTGTAAACGACAATCCTGCATTATCCGAAAAGTATAACCCTTTAAATACGCTCGATTGTGTTAGTACTATATATACATAATCGGGGTTAGCCGGAGTAACAGCTACCGAACCGCGTGAACCGCTAGGTAAGCCGTTGCTAATATACGTCCATGTCTCTCCAAGGTCGTTACTTCTGTAGAAATATCCGCCTTTTATAGCATAAATAATATTTTTATTAGAGGTATGAAAATCGATATCTTTAAAGTTTCCATCCTGTTTTAATTCCCAGTTAACAGCTCCATCGGTAGTTTTGTATATCCCCGAAGAGGTTGCTGCAATTATTACTTCCGAATTATCGGGATCCATAATCATGCGACCAACAGTGGCATTGTCCATTCCGTTATTAAAAAGTTCCCATGTGTCGCCGCCGTTAATGCTTTTTAATACACCAACACCTTGCGAGTCGCTTGCGTCACGGTCGCCGGTTCCTAAATACATTATATCTGTATTATCGTAATCAATTAAAATTGACGAAACTCCTAATGTAGGAAGATCGTCTGTATTCGATGTCCACGACTCTCCGCCATCGGTAGTTTTCCATAATCCACCGGCTGGTGCGCCAACATAAAAAGTATTTCCATCGGTGGGATGGAATGCCAGACTGTTTATCCTGCCATTACCATTTGGTTGTCCTGTACCATTATTTCCGGGCTGTTCTATAGGTCCCAGATTTATCCAATTGCCATTGGATGATTTTTCATGCGAGGATTTATATTTGAAATACTCTTTCCAGTTTTTATCTGCTGCGGGTAAATGTCCTTTGCTGTCAACTCTTTGAGCCCAGAACCATTCCCATCTTTTAAAAGGTTTCCATCCACATCCGCGGGTTATCTCTCTACCTTTCCAGTAAGTGTTAAACGCCTTTTGTGTTTCAAAGAAATTTGCACTAGGGTCTTGCATCATCTCAATCCAATATGGCGTACTCTTGTAGTCTTTGGTGTTTTGTGCTGTAACACTTACTGTTATTGTAAATGCTAATACAGCAACTATAAATATATACTTCCTCATACTTGATTTATTTATTGTAAGTTTTTGGAATAAGTTTAACTTATCTATAACAGATGACAGTGAAAAGTTAAAAAGGGTTTCTTGTAAATAAGTATTATTCTTAAACTTAAGGGGTGATACTATACCGGCTGCGTGGTTTTACTTAGCCTGTTTTGTTTGTTTCTATCAATGACTGCTTGTGATCTTTGTCCATTTTCACAGGTAACCCAATATATACCCTCTTTATCCTCTCTTATTTCTTTTTTTACAGATGAAATCTTCCCCCTTATACTATTTTGAATTAAAGCTATATTATTCT
>JAYEOD010000098.1:0-4472 GCA_034722575.1 Bacteroidota bacterium
CAATCACCAATAAAACGCATATAAAAATGCTAAAATCAGCATAATTCCAATTGCGCCAATATTAAATACTCGTCCTGTGCTGAACAATCTCGGTGTTACTTTAACAGCTTTTGGATGAGGTTCTTTACTCTCGAACAGACTAATAGCAACTCCAAGAACCAATAATATTAAAGCCACAAGTCCCATTCTATCGAGGAAAGGCAGTGCGGGAGTTAAAACCTTAAATACCCACGAGAGAGGTATAGTAAGAATAGCCACGGTAAGAGCTGCGTTTGTAGTCATACGTTTCCAAAACAGTCCCGCCATAAAAATTATTGTCACACCCGGAGTCACCATTCCGGTAAATTCTTGAATATATTGAAAGGCTTGATCTAAATCGCCAAGAAGAGGTTTTGCAACCAAAACAGCTATTACAAGCGCTACAAAACTTGTTGTACGCCCCACAAACACCATATTTTTTTCAGACGATTGTTTATTGATAAAAGTTTTATAAATATCCATAGTAAAAATTGTAGCAGTAGAATTCAGCATCGACGCTAACGAAGAGACTATGGCAGCAGTAAGAGCTGCAAATGCAAGACCTTTTATTCCGGAAGGAACAAAATTATGTAGCAACCAAGGATAAGCTTTGTCGGAAGGTTCAATAACAGTTCCGGCATCCTGAGTAAGGACAAAAGCGGCAATTCCGGGAATAACAACAATAAGAGGAATTAATATTTTTAAATATCCTGCAAAGATAACCCCACGCTGTGCTTCGCGGATATTTTTTGCCGCAAGTCCACGTTGAATAATATATTGATTAAATCCCCAGTAAGAGAGATTAGCAATCCACATACCACCAATTAAAACAGATATCCCGGGCAAATCGAGATAAGCATCTTTCATTCCGCCGGAGCCATCGGGAATCATCATATTTCCTTTTTCAAGAATCATATCGAATTTTTCAGGAGCTTTTTGCATCAACTCAGCAAAGCCCTGTAAAGGACCATTGCCACCCGACACAGCATCAAGAGCAAGCCATGTAGTAATCAATCCACCACCAATAAGAAATACTACTTGAATAACATCAGTCCATGCCACAGCTTTTAACCCGCCATAGATAGAGTAAATTGCAGCAAAAGCAGCCAGTCCAATCAGTCCGTAAAACATAGAGACACCGAGAATAGTATTAAGCGCCAAAGCACCAAGATAAAGCACTGAAGTAAGATTAACAAACACATAAACCAACAACCAGAAAGTTGCCATAGCAGTTCTAACACGGCGATCGTAGCGTTCTTCGAGAAACTGCGGCATAGTATAGATCTCTTTTTTCAGAAAAACAGGAAGAAAATACTTTCCCACAATAATTAATGTTAAGGCAGCCATCCATTCGTATGACGCAATTGCTAATCCGATAGCATATCCCGAGCCCGACATACCAATAAACTGCTCGGCAGAAATATTCGATGCTATTAATGAAGCCCCAATTGCCCACCACGGCAACGATTTACTAGCCAGAAAATAATCCGAAGAGTCTCTTTCATGTCCTTTTTTCTTTCGCGAGACCCACAATCCGGTGCCTACTATTAATAATCCGTAAGCAATAAATACAATTGTGTCAATTGTTGAAAATCCAACCATAGTATTTTTGTTTAATTATTTAGTTGTTAAACGCTATCAGCTCTTCGACGCTGACAGGTCAATTTTATTTATTTATCATCTATTAATTTCAAGGTAAATCCATACTTATACTTTTTTGCTCTAAGTCTGTACTCCTCATGTACAGGCGCTCCCCACGTATTATCACCACCAACGCCCATTTGCACAAAGTCAATATTCCATGTCACCACTTTGTTTGTCTTCAACTCGCCACCATGTTTATTTTCATCAACATCGGGTTCTAACTCTTCGGGATAAACAGGCCATGTAGAAGAGTTCAGCAACTGTACTCCAACCGCCTTCACTCCTACTCCATCGCTATTTGTTAATGCAAACCAGCGCACATCGGTTTTATTTCCTGTTTCCTGAGGTCGCACATATCTATGAAAATCATTTTTCACGGTATTTTCATAAACATCAACAATACCGGAAGTTTTTCTATCGCAATACGTTTCAAAAGGTCCATTACCATACCACGTCATATTTCCAAACTCTGCATTCAGCAGCAACTGCATTCCTATTCTTGGTATTTCAGGCAAGTCAATTGCAGTAGGTATAAAACAATAATTCACCTTAATATTTCCATTTCCGGATATTTGATACAACAGTTCCAAATTTCCTATTGCCTCAATATTAAAAATAGTAGTAACCACAATATTTTCCTTTGCGGGATGAATCGAAATATTTTCGCAACTCATTTTTTTCTCTATATTTTTCCAAATAGCACACTGCGATGGCATTCCATTTGCCAGATCGTTATCTGTTGGTGAGCGCCAGAAATTTGGTGTTAAAGAGCTTTTGTTAATTTTTTGTCTATCAATAACAATATCCGACAACAGACCACTTTTTTTAGAAAACCGGTATTCAAAACCATCACCATTAAGTACTATCTCCTTTTTATTCTCTTTTACTTTTATTCTCTTTAATACAGAATCAGAAGAAGGTACTTCTGTTTTTCTTTCGGTAAAAAGAAACTGTTCCCAAGCAATAATATGATTTTGTGGCATCAGAGGTTTATCGGTTTTCGACACAACATATAAAGTAACAAACGCCTCATAAGGGTTCTGATAAAGAGAATCGGGAAAATTTAAAGCTATTTTTTTTGAAGAGTGAGGGTTTATAGCCGGAAGAGTAAATACAGTTTGATAAACAACCTCACCAATAGATTTTATTTTTACCACAAGATTAAAATCCGACAGATCGATAAAATCGTATTTATTAGTAATAACAACCTCATCCTTTGAAAAAGCAACTGCTTCGATTTTTATTGGCTGATAAACCTTTTTAACTTCATTAATATGTGGTTTTGGTTTTCGATTTGCCCATACCAAGCCATTAGCACAAAAATTAGAATCATTCACAACTCCTGCGTATCCCATATCGCCACCATAAGCCCAAAAGTCTTTCCCATCGCTATTTTTCTTAATAAAAGTCTGGTCAACCCAATCCCAAATAAAACCACCTTGCAAATTTTCATGTCTGTTAAACAGATCCCAATAATCTTGTAGATTACCAACACTATTTCCCATAGCATGAGCATATTCGCACAATATCAGAGGTTTTTTTGGTATATCATAAACATATTTTTCTATTTGCCAGATACGTTTATACATCGGACAATAAATATCGGTGCTACCATCTTTACCGGCATCTTCTGATTGCACAGGACGAGTAGAATCAAATTTCTTAATCCAATTATAAGTATCCACAAAATTTTGTCCATAACCCGTCTCATTTCCCAGCGACCAGATTATAATAGAGGGATGATTTTTATCGCGTTCCACCATCCGCATTGTCCTGTTTAAAAACTGCTCTCTCCATTCAGGTTTGTCGGCAAGAGTCTTTTCAGGATCATAAGGATCAGAACCATGCGCCTCAATATTTGCTTCATCAACAACATACAGTCCGTATTTATCGCACAAGCTATACAACTCTTCACGATTAGGATAATGACTTGTTCGCACTGCATTAATATTATATTGCTTCATCAATTTAATATCCTCAATCATGCTTTTTACAGTAATTACACGTCCGGTAATAGGATCATGTTCGTGACGATTTACCCCTCGTATAGTAATTGACTCTCCATTCACCATTAGTTGTCCTGATTTTATCTCCACTGTTCTAAAACCAATCTGTTGTTTTGTTACTTCAATAGTATCGTTAACAGATTTCAAGGTGATAAACAGAGTATAAAGATTTGGTGTTTCGGCAGTCCAGTGAAGCACATCTTTTATTTCAGATCGAAACGAGAATGTTTGATTATTAATGATGCTATTTTTCTTTTCAGAAAGAAAAACTTGTTTACCATTTTCATCAATAATCTTACATTCTACAGAAACATTTTTTTCGTTAGAGAGAAGATTTTTGATATCCACATCACACGAAAAAATTCCATTTTCATACTCACTATCCAATAGTGCTTTTACAAAAAAATCGTGCATCTGCACTTTAGGACGAGCAACAACTTCAACACCACGCTCTATACCGGATATCTTCCAATAATCTTGTCCTTCGAGATAAGCTCCATCGCTCCAGCGATATACTTCTAAAGCCAATTTATTATCTTTTCCGGATATATATTTTGTAATATCAAATTCTACCGGAGTTTTACTTCCCTGCGAATAGCCAACTTTTTCGCCATTAATCCATAAATAGTAAGCAGATTTTACGCCACGCAATCGCAAAATAATTTGTTGGTCATCCCACTGTAGTGGGATTTTAAAAGAAGTTACATACTGTCCAACAGGATTATAATCAGCAGGAATATAAGGCGGATTACTAGGGAAAGGGTATTCTACATCAGTATAAATAGGGACTCCAAATCCTTGTAG
>JAYEOD010000099.1:0-4465 GCA_034722575.1 Bacteroidota bacterium
GGGAAGCTGAGAACTTGTTCGAAGATCACCCGGCCGAACTTATGCTTTGCAAAGAGAAGAATAATATTTTTATGTAAGCCTTGACTTTTTGGTTCTTTTGCGTCAAGGCAAAAGAACAACAAAAAAAATATTATGTTAAATAGAAATCTTAATACACTGGTATCAGGGCAAATAAATTATAAACGGATGAAACGAGCCATACTAAAACCTTTAATACACACGACAATGGTAATAATGGCGACTTCCATCCGACCGAAATATAAAATCATAAACGGATGAAACATACTTTTGCAATACTGCTATTAATTATAGTGTCTCACAGCACCTCTTTTTCGCAAAAAAATTATTCTGTTGACGGATACATAAAAAATATGCAAAGTGCGTGGTTTCAAAATATTGATGACGATTGGATGACATGGAATACCATTCACAATAGGGTAAATCTCAATTGGTATGCCGGAGAACACTTTAAAATACACAGCGGAGTACGAACACTTCTTAATTATGGTGAAATAATAGAATTCTCAGATGATTACGCCAAAATGCTACACTCCGACAATGGTTTTATCGATTTAACCAGAGTATGGTATTCCGGAAAATCATACTCCTTACATACAAATATCGACCGCGCATATATTGAATACTCTAACGGAAATTTCCAAACCACTATCGGACGCCAAAGGATAAACTGGGGCATCGGTCTGGTATGGAATCCCAATGATATTTTTAATACTTTTTCGTATTTTAATTTCGATTATGAAGAACGTCCCGGAAGCGATGCCGTAAAATTACAATACTACACAAGCATGACCTCTTCAATACAACTTGTTACACAGCTCTACCATAACGATAAAATAAAAATTGCAGGAAAATATCAGTTTACAATAAGTAATTACGACATTCAAGTTTTAGGTGGATACTATGATAACGAAGCAATTATTGGCGCAGGATGGTCCGGACACATCAGTAACGCAGGATTTAGAGGCGAGGCAACTTTTTTCTCCCCTAACAACGACAGTTTAAACAAAGCACTAATAGCCACAATAGATGCTGATTACATATTTTCGAACGAACTATATTTACATGGCGCCTTTCTTTACAACAGCAACGGCACAACAGGCAAAGCAGGAAGAGGCTCCTTTTTACTACAAAAAGATCTCTCGGTAAAAACACTCTCCCTATCAAAATTAAATTTGTTTGCACAGATATCATACCCTATCACCCCGCTGATAAAAACAGATTTTTCTACTATGATAAATCCATACGATAAATCGATATACTTTGCACCCGGAGTAACCATATCTCTACAAGAAAATTTATACCTGCTACTTACAACACAAATCTTTAATGGAGAAAAAAATAGCGAATTCGGAGATTACGGCACTATAGGCTATATCAGAATAAAATGGAATTTTTAACCTGTATTTGCTTATTCCCAAGCATCTAACTATTGCAAAACTCACAAACCATATAATAATAAAATCGCTCATACTCTACAACGTCAAATTCGCAACACCTATACAAACAACTAATAATCAGCGTGTCGCAGCTAAAAAAACAATAAACCGCTTCTCCCCTAACATTTTATAAGGTAGTATAATGAAGCGATAACTCACAGAGTTAAGAAATAATTAAAAATAATGGTAATAATTAATTACACCGTAGATATTTGTATTAACTTTGCAGTCGAATAATATAACATTGATTTTTAAACATTTTTTTGTTTAGGCTAAAAAAAGTTCTATTTTTGCAGCCCAAAATAATGAAGATAATAACAATAAATAATTGAACATAATATGAACGTAACACCAGAACTTAAAAAAGAGCTTTTTAAAGAATTCGGTAAGTCAGAAGCAGATACTGGTTCCACTGAGGGACAAGTAGCATTATTCACTAAAAGAATAGAACACCTTACAGAATATCTAAAAAGAAACAAAAAAGACAATGCTACACGTCGTTCATTAGTAGGAATGGTTGGTAAAAGAAGAAAATTACTTTCTTACTTAAAAAGAAAAGACATTGAGCGTTACAGAGCGGTTATCAAGAAATTAGGTATTCGTAAGTAATTTGCATGAATTCAAACATAAAAAAGGCAATTTTTTGGATTGCCTTTTTTCGTGTTTTATGTAATTCGTGTTTTAAATCATATTTAATTAGGATAATTATGTCAAAAATCGGTATAACACAATCGTTCGATCTACAAGATGGAAGAACGATTTCAATAGAGACTGGAAAATTAGCAAAACAAGCTGATGGTTCTGTAGTTGTTAAAATGGGAGACACTATGCTTTTAGCAACCGTTGTCTCTAAAAAAGAGGCTGGAGAAAATGTTGACTTCATGCCCTTAACTGTTGACTATCGCGAAAATTACGCTGCAGCAGGACGCTTTCCAGGAGGCTTCTTTAAACGTGAAGCAAGACCTTCAGAACACGAAATACTTATATCCCGCCTTATAGATAGAGCTTTACGTCCTTTATTCCCGGAAGACTATCACGCAGAGACTCAAGTATTAGTAACATTAATCTCTTTAGACAAAGAGAACAATCCAGATTCTCTTGCGGCTTTAGCTGCGTCTGCTGCATTATCCGTTTCAGATATACCTTTCAATTGTCCTATCTCTGAATCGCGTGTTGCCAGAATTGATGGTGAATTTGTTATTAATCCATCATTTTCACAAATGGAATCTTCCGATTTAGAACTTATGGTTGCAGGTTCTTTGGAGAATATTATGATGGTAGAAGGTGAAATGAACGAAGTTTCGGAAGAGACTATGCTTGAAGCAATAAAATTCGCTCACGAAGCTATCAAAATTCAATGTCAAGCACAGATTGATTTAGCTGCTAACGTTGAAAAATCGCACATAAAACGTGAATATTGTCACGAAAACAGCGACAAAGAGTTACAAAAAGCTATTATAGAATTTTCTTTCGATAAAGTTGTTGAAGTAGCACGACAGGGGCTTGCTAACAAACACAAAAGAGCTGAGCTTTTTGACGAAATAAAAAAGAGTTTTATCGAAGAAAATATTTCAGAAGAAGAGTTATCAGAAAAGAAATTTTTAATAAATAAATATTTCCATGACGTTATGAAAGATGGTATTCGTAGAGTTATGCTCGACGAACGCTCTCGTTTAGATGGTCGTAAGTTAGATGAAATTCGTCCTATTTGGTCAGAGATCAACTACCTTCCATCAGCTCATGGTTCTGCTATTTTCACTCGTGGAGAGACACAATCACTATCAACAGTTACACTAGGTTCAAAAATGGACAAACAAACTATTGATGGTGCTGTAATTGAAGGTTCAAGTAACTTTATTTTGCACTACAATTTCCCTCCATTTTCTGTTGGTGAAGCACGCTTTATGAGAGGAACCGGTCGCCGCGAAATCGGTCATGGTAATCTTGCTTTAAGAGCACTAAAACCAATGCTTCCTACAGGAAAAGACAATCCATACACAATACGTATTGTATCTGATATTTTAGAATCAAACGGTTCGTCATCAATGGCCACTGTTTGTGCCGGTACACTAGCTCTTATGGATGCGGGTATTAAATTGAAAAAACCTGTTTCCGGTATTGCAATGGGATTAATTACTGATAAAGATAGCGACAAATACGCTATTCTTTCTGATATCCTTGGCGATGAAGATCACTTGGGTGATATGGACTTTAAAGTAACCGGAACACGCGATGGTATCACCGCTTGTCAAATGGATATTAAAGTTGATGGTCTTTCGTATGATATTCTTAATGATGCTTTATCTCAAGCAAAATCAGGACGTTTACATATTCTCGACAAAATTGAAGAGACTATTTCTGAGCCACGAGTTGAATATAAAAACCATGTTCCTAGAATTATAGAACTTGTTATCGACAAAAGTCTTATCGGTGCTGTTATCGGACCTGGAGGAAAAATTATTCAGGATATCCAAAAACGTTCCGGCGCTACAGTTACCATCGAAGAGGTTAATGAAACCGGTGTTATTGAAGTAGTTTCTCCTAATAAAGATTCTATTGATACAGCAATGGAACTTATTAAAGCTATTACTACTATTCCCGAAGCTGGAGACACATATATGGGAAAAGTAACCAACATAACCACTTTTGGAGCATTTGTAGAGATACTTCCCGGTAAAGAGGGGTTACTACATATTTCAGAAATTAGTTACGAACGCATTAGCGACGTAGATTCTGTCCTTAAGGTTGGTGATCAAGTTAAAGTTAAACTTATTGACGTTGACGTAAAAACCGGTAAATTAAAACTTTCTCGTAAAGCTCTGTTAGAAAAACCGGAAGGCTATGTTGAACCTGAAAGACCAAGAAGAAACGACAGAAACAGCCGAAACGACAGATCATCGAATAATAGAACTAGTCGCCCAAGAAGACGCGACTAATATAATCTACTTTGTTTTTTAAATTTTTTGTTTTAAAGTTATAGTATGAGGCAGTTAAAGATAACTAAACAG
>JAYEOD010000100.1:0-4460 GCA_034722575.1 Bacteroidota bacterium
GCAAATTTCTTTACCTCCAATAAATAAAATTGGAGAGCAGGGCGAACCTAACTCCTTACATCTAGGACATTCCATTGTTAATTCGTCCTCTAGTGTATCTGTTTTAGACGATTCTTGCGAACCGTTACCGTATTGATTTAAATGTTCCAGATTTTTAAGTTGTTGATCTGCTCCGGTGTACATTGATCTTAGCTTATAGAAATCGAATATTTTATATCCTGTACCTACTCTTTTAGAAGTATAATAAACCCTTCCTTTAGATTCTATACGAATAGCTATCGTTATAATGAGAAGAATAGGAGAGAGGAAGAGTAGTGCAAAAAAAGAGACTAGAATATCAAAACTCCGTTTATGAAATGGCATTTTGTACTCTTTTATTCTAGTGTCTTGTTGTGATTTTTTTTGCTGAAATTTTTTAAAATCAAGCAAGAAATTAACTCTTTGAACTATTTTTTCGGGGTTTAGAGGAGTGAGATATACATCATCAATTTTATTTTTTACTGATTCCTGAAGTACTTTGGGTTCGAATTCGTGTGTTACTAACAGAAAAGGTATTTTCGGAGTAATCTTCTTTTTACACAGAAGTTTATATGTCTCAATTCCATTAAGACCCGGAATATGTTGTTCACACAATATTGCATCAATATCTTCTTTTTGTTCCGAGAAATAATTAACTGCCAATAGACTGTTTGGTTTTGTTTTTATAGATAACTGCAAATTACTATTTAGTAATTCGATAGTGTCAGTGTCACCTCCGATGTATAATATATTGAGTACTTTATTTTTGTTAGTTTCTGTCATAAAGCAGATTTTTATTTACGAGCTAAAAGTAATTCTATTCTAAGAGATAACTCTTCGGGATTAAAAGGCTTTACCATATAATCGCTAGCTCCAAGTTTTAGATATTTGATTTTTTCTGCGCTACTATCGATACCGGAGAGCATGATAATAGGTATTTCGTGAAAATATCCACTGGCTTTAACATTTTTAATAAAATCGTATCCTGACATATTTGGCATTTGAATATCAACAACAATAATATCAGGGAAATTTCCTTCCTGTAGCCAGTTCAATCCTTCAACACCATCACTTTTCGATACTACGTCATATTCTTTTTTTAAAAAATTTGATAGTAATACTCTGATAGTTTTTTCGTCATCAATGACAAGAATTTTCTTTCTCATAGTGTAAGTTTTCTTGTAAAATACCTCTTCAATAAACAAAAATACCAAATTTTAACTAGTACTAAAAATATTTAAGATAAAATTTTGTTATTTTAATGTAAATATACTTATTTCTATGTAGATAGCTAAAGTTTTTCTAATCTATTTTCGTATTCTTTTATCTCATCTCTGCATCTCGCTGCAATTATAAAATCCAACTCTTTCACTGCTTTTTCCATCTCTTTTCTAGATTTTATTATGGCTTTTTGAAGTTGTTTTTTGCTCATGTACTGTACAACAGGATCTGCTGCAACACCTCCTCTTTCGGGTTCAATATAAGCTTTTGGCTCTGCTTTTTGTGAATCTGCTATTTTGGTTTGTCCCATTATTTGTTCGGGAGATTTTATTATTGGTTGCGGTGTTATGCCATGTTCTTGGTTGTATTGCATTTGTATTATACGACGTCGATTAGTTTCATCAATGGTTTTCTGCATTGAATTAGTGATTTTATCGGCATACATAATTACTCTACTATTAATATTACGTGCGGCACGTCCGGCTGTTTGTGTCAGAGCTCTTTCCGAGCGTAAGAAACCTTCTTTATCTGCATCTAAAATAGCCACTAACGCCACTTCAGGTAAATCCATCCCTTCTCTCAATAAATTTACTCCAACAAGAACGTCTATTATTCCAATCCGTAGATTCCGTATAATATCCACTCTGTCGAATGTTTTTACATCGGAGTGTATATATTGGCTCTTGATATTTAGATTGGATAAGTATTTTTGTAACTCCTCAGCCATTTTTTTTGTGAGGGTGGTTATTAAAACACGCTCTCTGTTTTTTATACGATTCTCGATCTCATCAAGCAAATCGTCAATTTGATTCTGACTTGGGCGCACTTCAATAATAGGGTCTAATAATCCTGTTGGACGAATTATTTGCTCTACAATAACCCCCTCCGATTTTTCTAACTCATAATCAGCCGGTGTAGCACTTAAATAGACTGTTTGATTCGAGATATTTTCAAATTCATTAAATTGTAACGGACGGTTGTCTAAAGCGCTAGGCAGTCGAAAACCATACTCTACCAGATTAGATTTCCTAGCTCTATCGCCTCCGTACATAGCTTTTATTTGCGGTATAGTAACATGCGATTCGTCTATAACAATAAGAAAATCATCGGGAAAATAATCTATTAAACAAAAAGGACGAGAGCCTATGTCTCTGCCATCGAAATATCGTGAATAATTTTCTATTCCGGAGCAGTATCCCAACTCTTTCATCATCTCCAAATCGTAAACCACTCTGTCTTCCAGGCGTTTTGCTTCAAGATGTTTACCATTTTCACTAAAATAATCCAATTGTTTACGCAGGTCATCTTGAATATTAACAATCGAACTCTTCATTTTATCTTTTGAGGTGATAAACAGAGTAGCCGGATAGATATTTATTTCGTTATATGGCTCTATAATAGTACCGTTTTCCGGATTAAAAGATTCAATACTCTCTATTTCATCACCCCACAGGGAGATACGAAATGCAAAATCGCCATAAGCAGGATATATATCAATGGTATCTCCTTTAACACGGAAATTACCCCTTTCAAAATCAGCTTCTGTGCGCGAATAGAGACTATCGACAAAGGAGTAAAGAATTTTATTTCTACTAATAATTTGTCCTACTTTAAGATGGATAACATTTTTAGTAAAGTCGGTTGGGTTTCCAATACCATAAATCGAAGAGACTGAAGAGACTACAATCACATCGCGACGACCGGATAGTAGTGATGAACTGGCGCTTAATCGCAGTTTTTCTATTTCATCGTTAATAGCCAGATCTTTTTCAATATAAGTGTCTGTAGAGGGTAGGTATGCCTCAGGTTGATAATAATCGTAGTATGAGACAAAATACTCAACTGCATTGTCGGGAAAAAACTGTTGAAATTCTCCGTATAGCTGTGCTGCTAATGTCTTGTTGTGACTTAAAACTAACACAGGTCGGTTAATTTTTTCAATAACATTTGCTATGGTAAATGTTTTTCCCGAACCTGTTACACCAAGCAAAACCTGCGATTTGACACCTTGATTTATAGATTCGACAAGTTGTTTTATCGCCTTAGGCTGGTCTCCCGTAGGTTTATACTCTGATGTGAGTTTAAATATCATAATAAAAAAATTAATTATTATTTGATGACAAAACAGTAATAATAGGATAGTGATCTGATAACTCAGTTTTTAACACCTTAAAATCCATCGCTCTATAATTATCGTTGTGTAAGATATAGTCTATTCTGATAGGAGGAAGATTTTCGTTATGCGTATTGCCAAACCACGAACCTTGTTCAATATACGGATCGGTTAGATTAGAAGAGAGTTTTTGATATGTGTAGGAGAGTGGTGTGACATTAAAATCGCCTGCTACCATGTAAGGATATGGACAAGTTGCAAAATTTGCGATAATTGCGTCAACTTGAGCAGGACGGTTTTGGAATGCTATTTTTAATTTTTTTAAAATAGTAATGATTTTTTTCTTCGACTTTTCATTATTCAAATCTGCCAGATGGTTAAATATCTCTTTTTCAGAATTTAGCTTGATAGATTTTAATTGAAGATTATAGATGCGTATTGTGTCTTTATCTGTTATAATATCGTGAAAAACAGCGTGAGGATAGGAATTTTTTATGGAAATAAATCCCGAATTAATAATCTTTTCTTTACTGAGAGTGATAAGTCCTCCAAATTTTTTATCTATTCTTTTGTATTTATATTTCGATAATATGGAGTTTTTCTTTAATCTACTACGGTTTTTTCCGGATATAAAGAATTCCTGAAAACAGATGATATCAGCATCTATAGAATCGGCTAAGGAGTATATCCCTTTTATATAATCTTTATCTTGATAATGAAACCCTTGAACGTTAAAAGACATAATCGAAAATCCCGATACATCGGTAGTCTCGTTTTTATGAGGTAGTTGAAAGTGTCTCTCCAGATGATTCCATCCGATAAGGATTACAATTAAAGAGAGTAGAATATTTTTATGTAACAGTAGTAACCACATTACAACAAAAGCTAAATTTATTATTAGCAGTATGGGGTAAGCTAATCCTAAAATACTAATAAACCAAAAATAATCAGGATTCAAATAAAATGCTGTATATGAAAAAAGTAATAACATTGCAGCAATGCTATTAATAAAGAATAAAAGCTTTGATATTAGACTACTGTGTTTTTTTTTGCTCACTATTTAGATTTTCTTTTCAAATATACAGAAATAGGATGATGATCGGAATAA